>CAMOBD010000066.1 GCA_946578345.1 uncultured Clostridium sp. | reverse complement strand
AAATTACAATTTTAGTTAATAATTGTAATGAATAAAAAATATTATTCCGAATTATAGATTAAAACATACTTAGATATATTTTAGATATATTTCAATGTTAGAATAAAACTAGCATTGAAATTTTTTTTGCTGATTTTAAATTTAGGAGGTAAAGTATGTTAAAAAAAGTAATTTTAATAATCTTAATTGTACTTATTTTAGGAAGTGTAATTTTCTTTTTAATTCCTAAAGAGGAAAAACAAAAGATAGGAGATGTAATATCTAGCACAACAAATGAGAGTGATGAAAAAAATAATTTATCAGATGAATTTTGTTTAGTACAAAACGGAAAGACAAATTATTATGATAAAGGATATTATTACATAGCAGATGGAGAGACCAATAGAAATATAAAATATTTTGATTATGCAACTAGAAAAGAAATTTATTTATGCAACAAGCCAAACTGTAAACATAATACTTCAGAATGTAGTTCATATTTAGATATTGCAGATATGGGAAATATATTTGTATACAATAATAATTTATATTTAGTATCTTCAAGTGGAAATGCAGGAGGAAATAGTTTGGTCATAACAGATGAAGGAATAAACGAAAGTTCAGGAGCAGAAACACCAGTTATTTATAAAATGAATTTAGATGGAACAAATAAAACAAAAGTATTTGAATGTCCATCTGGTGTTCAAATAGATACAACATATATTCTGAACGGAAATGATTTATATACATTTTTTATTAAAAGTAAAAGTATAGAAACAGGTAGTAACTCTTATACATCCGTTGAAACAGAAAGAACATTAGTAAAAATAAATTTAGAAACAGGGAAATATGACGAGCTATTTAACGGTAGTAATAGAGAAATATTAGGAGTGTATAATAATAATATAGTATGGGAAGAAATAGACTACAAACAAGATCCTGAAAATTTTTTAACTGATGATACAGGCTATATTAACAACTTAAATAATTCCACAAAGGTAATAAAACTGTTTAATTTATCAAATTTAGAAGAAACAGAAATTTATAAAGATGTTTATAAAAATATGTCTGAGATAAGTTGTAACAATGGAAAAGTTTATTTTATAGGAATAAACAGTACTAAATTAGAGTGCCTAGATTTACAAACTAAGCAAAAAGAAACATTGTATGAATTGCCAAAAACAGGAGCAAGTATTCAAGGCATATATGATAATAAATTACAATATGTTTATTATTCTGGAAATACAGGAAAAGTAGATAGTGCATATTATATAGATTTAGCGACAAAAGAAAATAAAAATTTCAAATTAGTAGATGGAAATGATTATCTAGTAGAAATATTATCTGAAAATAATGATTACTATTTTGTAAAAACTGGGTATGAAATGGGAGATGAATACACTTCTTGGGCTGGAACGACTCAACAAGATATAGAAAAAACAAATTATGCTTTAATAAAAAAAGTGGATTACTGGAACTCAAAAGCTGAATATATAGATATGCAAAATACAGATTAAAAAATATTGAGAGGGAAAAATATGTTAGAGATTAGAAATTTAAGTAAAAGCTATGGTAAAAAAGTGGCTCTTAATAATATAAATTTAAAATTTGACAATGGGCTATATGGTTTGCTAGGACCGAATGGTGCTGGAAAGTCAACTCTTATGAATATTATTACAGACAATTTGAAGGCAGATAATGGAGAAATATTATGGAATGGAATGGATTATCAGAAATTAGGTGTGAAATATAGAGAAATATTAGGATATATGCCACAACAACAAGGTCTTTATAATGGTTTTACTGGAAAGAGATTCTTAAATTATATTGCAGTATTAAAAGATATACCTAAAAAAGAAATATTATTACAAATAGAAGAATCAGCTAAAAAAGTAAATTTACAAAATGAATTAGATAAAAAGATAAATATGTATTCTGGAGGAATGAAACAACGATTACTTATTGCAAGTTGCATTTTAGGTAATCCAAAACTTATCATTTTTGATGAGCCTACAGCAGGATTAGATCCTAAAGAAAGAGTAAGGGTAAAAAAACTAATGCAAGAGCTTTCTAGTAAAAGTATCGTCATAATTGCAACACATATAGTACCAGATATTGAGAATATTGCAAAGGAAATTGTAATATTAAAAGAGGGTGTTTTAATAGAAAAAAACACTCCTGAAAAGTTAATAGAAAAGTACGCACCAAATGGAGATTTAGAAGATGTTTATATGAATATTTTTGAGAATAAGGAGGAGAATAGTTTTGAAAAAAATAATTAAGTTCGAGTTCCTCAAAATATTCACAAATAAACTGTTCATATTTACCCTATTAGCTTTAATTTTAGCAAATATTATTATAATTCATATCACAAATAAATTGAATGAAAATGAGATACCTAATTCTGCATATAAACTTTTAAATATGGAAATAAAAGATTTATCTGAAGAAGAAAAAGGCGATTTAATAGAAAGTGAATATGAAAAAAATTATGCTTATAATATAATTAATAATATTAAAAATTTAGAAAATAGTGAAAATGACTATATGAGAGAATACTCTGAAAGTGTTAAACAAGAAAATAAAAATCTTTATGAAAAATATATAGCTGATTTTGAAAATGCTACATATAAATATACAGGGGATATAGGAAAAGAATTATCTTTTTGGGAAGAAATAAAAAATGAGTATGAAGAAAGCAAAAATTATAAGCAAATTGTAAAAGATATATTAGATAAAGCAGAAAACTTAGAAACAATATCCATTTTTAAAGATTCACAAGATGATTTTTCTAGTAAAAATATAAAAGATACTGCCAAAGAATATGAAAAAATGCAAAATACAGAAGTAACTTTTACACCTTCCAAAGGAATAAACACATTTACACAAATGGGAGTAACAGATATATTTATTATTTTATTGATATTTGTAATTGCTGTAATCATTATATATGAAGAACGAGAAAAAAACTTATTGATCCTTATTAAAAGTACAAAAAATGGAAGAAGTAAGACTATTTTTTCAAAGATAATAGTAATGTTTCTTTACATTATAGCCATCTCAATAATTATGTATGGCATAAATTTTATATATTATGGAATAAGTATTGGCTATGGAAACTTGAATGCTAGTATACAGTCTATAAATACATTTATTTATTGCACATTACAAATAAATATATGGCAATATTTAGTATTATTTATAATTACAAAAATAATAATGCTTTTCATTATATCGCTAATGATACTCTTAATCTCAAGTGTTTCAAGAAATAATATATCTAGTTATATAACTCTAATTGGAATATTTGGAATAAGTTATATTTTATATATTACAATTGATCCTATATCAAATTTCAATGTATTCAGAGTTGTGAATATTATAAATCTGATAGAAGTAAATGGAATATTTAAAACATATACTAACTTAAATATATTAGGAAATATGCAAAATATATTAACTTTAAGTATATTTTTTGCTATAATATTGTTGTTAACATCAGGAACAGCAAATGTATATATTTTTAATACAAAGAAAGACCTACAAATAAGAGAAAATTATCTTTTTAAGAAATTAGGAAAAATTAAATTTTTTAAAACACATATAAACCATAGTATATTTGCAAATGAAGCATTTAAAATATTTGTAACAAACAAAGTAATAATTGTTCTTATCTTATTTGTAGTATTTCAGATATATTGCTTAAATCATATAAACAAGAATATTTCTTTTAACGAGAACATATATAAAAACTATATGACATCACTAGAAGGAGAACTTACAGTTGATAAGGAAAAATTTATTCAAGCAGAAGAAGAAAAATACGAACAGGCACAAATATCAATAACAAATATAGATAAAAAAGTTATGAATGGAGAAATCACACAAGAAGAAGCAGAAAGATATAAAGAACCTTACAATCAAATACTTTCTACACAAGAAGTATTTTTGAAGGTATATAATCAATATCAATATATTAAAAACAACCCAAAAGCTGAATTTGTTTATGATACTGGGTATAAAGATTTACTAAGAGTAAATAAAAACTCGTTTTTAGAGAGTGATATTTATATAATAATGGTTAGTATTATGTGCTTTACAGGAATATTCATAATGGAATATAGAACTGGAATGATTAAAATATTGAATACCACACCAAAAGGGAAAAAATATACAGCGAAAAATAAAATAAAGGTATGCTTGTTAGCAAGTTTAATTATATTTGCTATTAGCATTGTTCCAGAAATAATAAAAATTGGAGAAATATACGGATTTAGTAACATTACAGCTAGTATAACAAGTATGTCTGAATTTTCAAATCTGCCAACCACTATAAGTATTTTGGAGTATATAGTAATAATGTATATGATTAGATTTATTGTATTTGACAGTATTATATTATTTATATTATGGATTTCTTTTAAACTTAAAAATACAACCTATACTATTTTAGCAACAAGTAGCATATTACTGATTCCAATAATATTAACACAACTTAAATTTGAGTTTGCAAATGTAATAAGTGTAAGTCAAATGCTAAATGTAAGCAAAATATTACTTTCAGGTCAGAATTTATATTGGTTATATTTAATAATTCCAATTGTATTAGGAGGATGTTTTTATAAGAGTTTATGTAAGAATTTTGGTAAATGAGAGGTTTAGCTATGAATAAAATTTTGGTAGTAGAAGATGAATTTCCAATAGTAGATTTAATAAAAATTGCATTAAGTCATAATGGATATAAAGTTGACTATGCGTTAGACGGAGAGAATGGAGCAAATTTAATAGAAACAGGTAGGTATGATTTAGTTTTGTTGGATATAATGCTACCAAAATTTAATGGCTATGAACTATTAGAATATGCAAAAACAATGGAAACACCAGTTATATTTATAACTGCAAAAGGACAATTAAAAGATAAGGTAAAAGGTTTAAGTTTAGGAGCAGATGACTATATAGTAAAACCATTTGAAATTGATGAGCTACTAGCAAGAGTAGAAGCAGTAATTAGAAGATGTCATAAAAAAGTAAATATAGCAGATATTGAAATAAATTTAGAAAGCAGAAATGTAAAGAAGGGTGGAAAAGAAGTAAAACTAACACCTAAAGAATTTGACTTATTTATATATTTATATGAAAATCAGAATAAAGCATTAAAGAGAGAAAATATCTATGAAAGAGTATGGGGAGATGAAGAATTAGATACAACAACACTTACATTACACATACAAAGGATAAGAAAGAAATTAGATTTAAAGGACAGAATTAAAACGATTCATGGAGTTGGTTATATTTTTAATGGAGAGGAAACGGAAAAGTAGGATGAAGTTTACACTAAAAATTATACTATCTGTTATGGCAATTATTTCAATAATATTTTCTATTGCAGGAATGGCAATAATAAATAGCAATTTTGAACATTCGTTTGAGCAAACATTAAGCCAAAATATAGATTCTTATAAATTAGAAAGATATGGCTTAAAGAATAATATAGATAGTAAAATTGATGAAAATGGGGAAATATCAAAAACGGAAGTTAATAGCTATGCACGAAATTTAAATTCATATCTTGAAAATTCAAGAAAATTTTGTATTTATATAGAAGATGAAGAAGTATATTCTAATATGGAAATAGATAATACAACTTTTGAAAAATTAAAAAATGCTGAAAATATAACATATATTATAAATGATATTGAAAGTAATAAATATATGTTTATATCTTCAAAATTAGACATCAATGATACTAAAATAATATTGATTAGCAGGTATGATATAACAAATGTTTTTACAGAAAGAAATAGACAATTAACCTACTTTTATGAAATTGATATAGCAGTTATTTTGATATCGGCAATATCTATATGTATCTTATCTATATTACTAACTAGACCTATTATAAAATTAAATGAAACTAGCAAAAAAATAGCAAAAGGGCAATATAATGAAAGAATTAAATTAAAATCAAATGATGAAATAGGAGAACTTGCTAAAAGTTTTAACATGATGATTGAAACAATTGAAAAGAAAATAGATGATTTGAATCTTTCTATAAAGCAAAGAGAAGAATTTATAACTAATTTTACGCATGAATTAAAAAATCCTATGACATCTATTATAGGCTATGCTGATATTTTAAAAAGTGGAAAATATGATGATGAAACAAATATAAAATCTGCCACCTATATTTTTAATGAGGCAAAAAGATTAGAAAAATTATCTCATAAGCTAATGGATTTAATGGGATTATCAAAAGAAAATATTAACATAGAAAAAGTAGATATAAACAGTTTTATGAATGAGCTATATAATACTACAAAAGATGAGTTGGGTAATATTAGACTTCAATTAGATGTAGAAAAAAGTTATGTGTTGGCTGATAAAGTATTACTAGAAGATTGCTTAAGAAATTTGATAGATAATAGTAAAAAAGCAAATCCAAAAGATTATTTGATTAAAATAATAGGTAAAAGGGAAAAAGGAAAATATAAGGTATCTGTTATAGATAGTGGTTGTGGAATTCCAGAAGAAGAAATACCAAGAATTACAGAAAGCTTTTACATGGTAGATAAAGCGAGAGCAAGAAACAATGGAAGAAATGGAATTGGTCTTTCTATATGTGAAAAAATAGCTGAACTCCATAAGAGTCAACTAATTATTGAAAGTAAATTAGGTAAAGGAACAAAGGTAAGTATGTATCTGGAGGTGGCAAATGACGAAGTTTAAAAATGTATTAACATATTTCATTCTTTTACTTATTATTATAATTTCATTTATTGTACCATTAGTGATGATAAGACTTCAAGAAAATAAATTATTAGCAAAAGATTATACTATAAATTCTAATATTCAAAATGTAGATGAAAATAATATTCAAGCAGAACTAATTAAAACAATCTATAGTATATACAATAATGTTCAATACAATGTAAGTGTTTCAGACTATTTTATGGATGCAGAAAAACTGATAAACATAGAAAATAATAATGTTGTTATAGAAGATGAATCAAATATTTTAAATAAAGTTGATGAGTTAGTAAAAAGGAATATTATAAAACAAGAATTTTATGAACAATTTTCTAAAGGTTATGTTATTTATAGAGTATGGGACTATGATAGTGGATTTATACAATACTCTAAAATAAATATTTATACTAATGATGATTATGAAAATGCAATAGCAAGTTTTGAGATAGAAAATGAAACAAATAAAATTATAAATTTTACGGTAAAAAAAGAATATATAACAAATAATGAGGAAACATTACAAGAGTATATAAAATATTTAAAATTAGATAATTCTATAGATGATTGGATATACGAAGATAATAGTTTAAAATCAAGAATTGCAGGCATAACAATAAAAATGAATAATGATGGAGAGTTTATTGCTATAAACACAATTCCACAATATTAAAAAATATCACATTATATTTGCAATGTAAAATTATTTTGTGCTATTATAATAATGTGAGAGATAAATTACAAGTTATGAGAGAAATTAAGTGCTGATTTATAAGGACAAACTCCAAATGTTAAAATACATTGCTTGTAGCAACGGACAGTTCTTTATATAATAATTGTAGAAAGGAGCTGTTGTAAAATGTTAAAAGAAAATATTAAAACATTAAGAAAAGCAAAAGGACTTTCACAAGAAGAACTAGCTATCAAATTAAATGTAGTTAGACAAACAATTTCAAAATGGGAGCAAGGATTATCTGTTCCAGATGCAGAAATGCTAATCAAATTAGCAGAGGTTTTAGACACAACTGTAAGCACTTTGCTTGGAGAAAAAGTTACTGAAACTAAAGTAGATGATTTAAAAGCAATTTCTGAAAAATTAGAAGTAATAAATTTACAACTATCACAAAGAAAAAATGAGAGAAGAAAAATAATTCATTGGTTGTTAATCTCATTATGTTTAATTATAGTTGGTATTTTTGTGGTTTTAATTTTATTAAATAGTCCATACTTAAATTGGGATTATAATGATCCAGAAAAAGCAGTTCTAGGAGTTGCTATACATTCTTTTGAGTGGATGTTTATTAGAATAGCACCAGTTATTTTTATTGGGTTACTTATTGGAATTTTCTTTACTAGAAAGAAAAACTAAAATATTCAATGAAAAAAGCTAGATTATAACCCATAATTTTACTATGTAAAATATATTTGATACTAATAATTCATAAATGTAAAATATATTTGGTAGAAAAAAATATAAGGAATATTATAATTATTGTGAAAGGAGGAAACTATGGATTTAGGTAAAAAAATAATGACAATGAGAAACGAAAAAAATCTTTCACAAGAACAATTAGCCGAAAAACTAAATGTAACAAGACAGACAATATCAAACTGGGAAAATGGTAAATTTTATCCAGATATAGATAGTTTAGTAAATTTAAGTAAATTCTTTAATGTATCATTAGATGTTTTGTTGAGTTATGATGACAAAGTTTTAGATTATTTAAAGGATAGTACAGATATTGTTAAAAGTAATAAGAATATTTTATATGCAGTTTTGTTAAATATCCTGTTGATAATAGCATTTATAATTGTAGGAATAATTTTTAATGAAAGTGCTTCCATAATAATTATTATTTTTACAGTATCCATTATTAGTTTTTCATTTTTATTTTACCAAATTATAAAAAAGATATAGGAGGATTTTATGAATTATATATTTATGGCTATATTTATAGCAATTTATTTAGTAGGTGCTGTTTCAATGGTTTATCAATTATACAAAATAACAATCATAGATGCAAAAGCAAGAGGTTTAAAACACCCTAAACTAATGGGATTACTTACGACAAGTGGACAAAGTTCTGAAGGTCTAATACTATATTTATTAAAAAGAAGAAAATATCCAATAAAAAATATAACAGATTCAGAAAAAGAAGAGATTTCTAAAAGAAAAAGAATAATATTAGTAGGTATTATATTTATGGTTATAGGTGCTATTGGTTTTGTTTATGTATTAATCCCTAAGATTTAAAGAATAAAATTAAAATTTGACAAAATGTAAAAACGATATTATAATACCACAATAAAAGTGCCTTAAAGCAC
>CAMOBD010000065.1 GCA_946578345.1 uncultured Clostridium sp. | reverse complement strand
GAGCCATAGACGATTTTCGTCGAACCACTTGAAAGTCTTGATATAAAAGAGTTTTAAGATTCGATAAAAATCATAGAGAGAGAAGATAGTTTGATTTAAAGAACTATCTTCTTTTTTGCTATCAAATAAACAAAAATTTCCTAAATTTATAAAAATATTTCATAGAGTTGTTTTCTAAATCATGAAATTTTACTATTTTAATTTATATTTTTATATAAATTTATTTCCTCAAATAGTAAGAACTCATGAAATGCTTGAAAAAAGGAGGTTTTTGTGATATGATAGATATCGTTAAAAGAAAAATTAATATGACTGATGAATTACGTTCAAAGATAAAATGGGCTTGCACTTTTAATAATTGTGTACCAATGATAAAGAACGGTAGTTTAAAAATTATTGAGCATACTAATTTAGCTTATGTAGAACCACACAGAGTAATTATTAAAGAAAAATTATTTCTGTTCTTTAATAATCATGAATATTTCTATATAGATAATCTACAAAATAAGTATCCAATATCTAAACTACAAGACATGGTAAACTAATATTTTAAGTGTATTTATTTTTTCTACTAACATTAAAACAACATAAAATATATTTAGAGTATTAGTTTAGCAAATACAAGATGCTTCTAATACTCTTTTTTATATTTATATTGTTATTCAGGAGGTAATTTAATAAATGGATTCAAAAAATCAAGAGAGTAAACCAAAGATTGCAGGTATATATATTCGTGTTAGTACAGAAGACCAAGCAAGAGAAGGATTTTCTTTAGTAGAACAAGAAGAAAAATTAAGACAACTATGTGACTTTAAAGAATATAAAATATTTAAAGTTTACCAAGATGCTGGAATAAGTGCAAAAGATATGGAACATAGACCTGGATTTCAAGAAATGATGGACGATATGAGAAAGGGAAAGATAAATTATATTGTTGCATATAAGCTAGATAGAGTAACTCGTTCAGTAAGAGATTTAGAGTTATTAATTGCAGAACTTGAAAAATATGATTGCTATTTAATATGTGAAAGAGATGATGTAAATACTTCAACAGCAAATGGAAGATTTTTTGTTAGAATGTTAACGGTTCTTTCTCAATTAGAGATAGAAGTTGTATCTGAAAGAACAAAATTTGGAATGAGTGGTGCAATTAAAGCAGGTCATCTACCTGGAACTTGTCCACTTGGATATTATAGGGATTCAGATAAAGTTGTTAAACTTGATCCTAATACAAAAGATATAGTAAGAAGAATATTTAATATGTACTTAGAGGGGAAAAGTTATTATCAAATATCTTGTATATTAGATGAAGAAAAGGTTTTATATCCAGAGCATAACAAATGGACTGAGGCAGCAGTTAGAACAATTATAAATAATAGAATATATGTAGGAGATTATGTTAGAAATAAAACTTCTAAAGATTCAAGTAAAGAAGAAGTATATCCAGATGTTGTAGCTCCTATTATAACAAGAGCAGAATGGGAAGAAATACAAATTCAAAAAGAAAAGAACATGCAATCATTTTCAAGAGATAGAGTCTATATATTCTTTCAAAAACTTATTTGTCCTAAATGTGGTAAGTTAATGCTTTGTAAAGGTGCTGGTGGTAAAAAGAAAAAATATATGTATTATAATTGTGCGGATTGTCATTTGTATTTTAGAGAAGATAAAATAGAAGAAGTTTTATTAAACTTTATTCTTAGCTTAGTAGAATATGATGAAGTCGTTAAAAAATATTTCTATCCTATATTAGCAGAAAAAGAAGAAATTAACACAGAAAATATTGATAAAGAGATTGCAGAATTAGAGAAGCAGAGAAATAGAATTAAGAAAGCATTTATGTCTGGAATAGTAGAAATGGAAGATTTTGCAGAAGACTATAAAAGTATTGAGGACAAGCTTAATAAATTAGAGCAAGACAAAATGAAGAATATGGAAATAGACACAGAACACTTTTCTTTAATGAAGATTATGGCTGATAGAGATTTTGAAATTGAATCCAGATTAAATAGTGATAGTTTTGTAGAAGATTTAAAAGCAGAATGGAATGCAAAAACTAAAATTGAAAAGCAAGAATTTATTTCTAAATTTATTGAGTCAATGGTACTTGAAAAAGATGAAGAAAATGATG
Organism: uncultured Clostridium sp.; assembly: GCA_946578345.1. GTDB lineage: Bacteria > Bacillota > Clostridia > TANB77 > CAG-508 > CALXVA01. Next base: position 7,115 of record CAMOBD010000065.1, on the reverse strand, counting down.
GCTTCAAAATTATAAAAATAAATTTTAGAAGTAGATACCTAGATGAACTAAAAAAATTAAATAAAGCTGATTGTATTGACTTAGCAAAACCAACAGATGATATGAAAGGTATATCTGTAATAAAAAGTACACCAAGAATTACAAAGAAAGAATTAAATGAATATGTTGAACATTTAAAAGAATATTATGATGTAAAATATTATGAAGATATTTATGATTGGACTCATTCCTATGTTCAAGATGATAGTATGATTACAATGCCAAGAGAAAAAGGAAATGAAAAATTAATTAGAACAGTATTTGTTGATAATAACAAAAATTTTCCTATAAAAGATGCAAAAGGTAAAGTGAGAGGAAAATTGGGTGCAGTATCATATCGTGAAAAAGGTGTTACAGATAAAAATGAATTAGATGATTATTTGGAAGAAGTATCTGATTTAGTTTTATATAAGCAAGAACAAACAGAAGATAAAGAAGAAATCTCCGAAGAATAGCTATAGCTGAGGAAGCATTTCGAAGAAATGCAACGAAGCAGGAATTTGTCTTATGTCAAAATTCCTAACCCCCTATGAGTTTTGACATACTATCAAAACTCGGGGGCTCTGCGAGGCATCGAATTAGCGGAACATTTTATAAAAAAGCCACCTTATTTTGAACCAAAAAGTCACTAAAAAGTTCCTTTTACAGTTCAAAATAAAACTCAAAAAATGATTTTATTAGTATCTAAAAAACATTTTTTAAGTTCCTTTTTTATAAAATAATGTATAAATAAAACTTGTATAAAGCATCACAATTTTTATTTATACATTGCTAATTCTAAGTATATTCAAAGAAGCTTTTTAGAGAAAATTCTACGAAGTATATATGTTGAAAGGAGCAATTTATGGTACAAGAACTTGCATATTCTATTCATTTAGGTAGTGATAAAAATAGGTCTAAAGTAGCAAAAAAAGTTGCAAAAGGAAATGGCTCAAGTACAACATCATTTAGTAATAATGCAATTCAAAATGCACAACAATTATCAAAAGTTAATAAGCATAACTTACGAGATTATGACCATAAAACAGATGATATTCAAGTTGTATATGGTACAAATGATTTATTTAAAGATGTTCAAAATCTGTATCAAAAGGAATTTCTACAAGCACAATTAGAATATGATAATAAGCAAACAAGAGTGGACAGAAAAATAGGAGATTATTTTAATCATATATCAAAAGATAGTAAACATGATTTAGCTTGTGAATTAATAATTGAACTTGGAGATATGGATTTTTGGAATGATAAAACAATGGACTATAAAAAACAAATGACAGAAGTATATAAGGATCAAATTTATAAATTAATGGAAGTTGTACCAGATTTTAAAGTAGCAAATGCAGTAGTACATTATGATGAAACATCTCCACATATGCATTTAGTTGGAATACCTGTAAAAGATGGATATAAGAATGGAATGAAGAAACAAGTTGCAAAATCAAAGATATTTACAAAAGAGTCTTTAAAGACTTTACAAGATAAAATGAGAGCATATTGTATTGAAAAGTTTAATGAAGTTTTTGTACAAAATGCAACTCTAAAGAAAAAGCAAAAGGGTAGAAATAAAGATATTCATGTTAATGAAATGGATGGTTATAGAGAATTAAAAAAAGAGCAAGAGAAGAATGCAAAAAAACTTAAAGAAGCTAATAACAAGAGTGATAAATTGAATTATAAGACAGAAGAAATAAATAATATATTAGATAATTTAAAACCATCAACATTTAATAAGAATAATAAGCAAATTTCAAATGAAGATGTTGAAAAAATTAAAAATTATGCTAAAGAAGTAGAAGACATTACTAGAAGTATAAAAGGTGTAAATAATTTAAATGTTATTATTGATAATATTGAACAGAATTATAAAGACTTAGTAAATGATAGAGATAGATTATATTATAGTAATAACGAGAAAGATACCACTATTGCTAATTTAAAAGAAGAAATTGAATTTAAAAATAAAAAAATTAATAAATTAGAGTTGGCATTAGATAAAGTAAAAACTGAATTAAGTAAATTTAAGGACTTTTGGAGAAGATTAATTAAAAGATTTCAAATTAAAATAATGGATGAAAAATTTGAGGATATTCCAGAAGAAAAAAGAAATTATACAATAGTTGCAGAAGATTTAGAAAGAAGCGGAATATTTGATGATAATGATGCAGAAATAGTAAAAAATCCAAGAAGAAAGATACTAACTAAAGATGAACTAGCAGAAATACAAGCGAAAAAAGGGAAAAATAAGAATGATTATAATTTGAATTAAGGAGAGTTCTAAAGTATGTCAAATAAAGATAATATCTATTTTAGTAGAGAAGAGTATAATAAATTAATGCAGATTATTATAGATAATAAAAACTGTAAAGATGAAGAGATTAAATGTAGAGCTGAACAATTAAATGAAAAGTTTGAAAAATATGTTTATTTATATGAAAAACAAACAGAAGGAAAATTAGAAGAAGGTGTTATATTTAGAGCATATTCAAATGAATTAAAATGGATTGTTCAAGAATGTATGTATTTAGTAAGAAAAAAAGCTAAATTAGATTATTACGAAAAATTAAAAATAAAAGAAAAAAAGGAGAAATAGTTATGAATAGTGAATTACCAAAAACAAAAATAGATGAAAGAACTGGAATTGAATATCATTTAGAAGGAGATTATTATATTCCAAATTTAACAATACCAAAGCAAGAAAAGATAATTCTTAATAAATATGGTAGAATGAGATTAAATTATTTAAAGGAGCATAAAAAAACAGAATATTCAATAATGCTAGTTGATGGAATTTTGAATAAACATTTAAAAGAAATCCAAGAAACAGCACAAGATAGAGTGGAGCAAATAATAAATCAATTAAAGGAAAAAAGTAATCTAACAGAAAATATGAAAAATACGGATATGCTTTATTGGGTGGGCATGATGAATAACTTTAAAAATGAAGCGGAAGAGATTGTATATAAGGAAATTATATATTCATAAAATTATTTTTATAAATATAGGCTTTTATTAAATGAAAGCCTATATTTGTAGTTATGACAAAAAAAGTAAAAATGTTGTAAATAAAGAGATTCTTTGATATAATAACAAATATCAAGCATTAAATGCAAGGAGTGATTGTTTTTATGTTAGAAGATATTAAATTTCAAAGTTATTGTTGGAGCTTAGGAACCACAAGTTTCAGAGTTAAAGATTTAAATTTTAAAATTGAAAGACAACTTCAAATTTTAAAAGAATTATGGAACGAAAACCAAAATGTAAGATGGAACGGAAATAATTCAATTCAAGAAGAATATTATAATAAAATGCTACAAAAAAACTTTATTACAGGTGAAGCAAATAATAAACCAAAAGATGCTAGACAAAAAACTTCAGGATTAGTACAAATTGGTGTAATAGACGATAATAGACATATAACAGAAATAGGTGAAAAGATAATTGATATAGTAGAACAAGAAAATTTTAAAAGTGACAATATATTTAATATAAATAAAGACAGCTACTTGTATCTAAAGCAATTATTAAAACTTCAAATAACTGATAATGGAATAAATGTAAAACCATTTGCAGTATTATTATATTTTCTATCAGAACTAGGATATCTAACAAAAGATGAGTTTACTTATATTTTACCATTATGTACTAATAGAGAATATATAGATATAATGTTAGAAAATATAAAAAAGTATAGAAATAATCAAAAAACAATAGAAGATATTATTCAGAATAAGATGGAAAATATGTCCAACTATAAAGCAGCAATTGATTTTATTAAAGGAAATGGAGTAAATAGTATTGATGAATTTTCTATAATAGATATGGGAAGAAAAGGTACTAAATATGTAGAACCAATGTATAATTTCTTTGAAGCACTATATAGAATATCAAAAAAAGACTTTGATGAAGAAGCTTGTGATACAATAATAAATTTCATAAAGGAACAAACAAAGAAAAATTCTAAAGTAGCAAAATATTGGAAAGATTATCTTAGATATTCTTCAAAAATGCTAACAGAAGAATATTTAGAAGATATTAAAGAAATACCGTTATTTAATTTTAAGAATAAAACTGAATATACAATAGAATTTTTTAAGGTAATGCATACTGCTAAATGGAAAGCCACATTAGAAGATTATGCAGATTTAAATAAAAGGTATATTTCATTATCTGACATAGTTATTTTTGAAGATGATAAAATTGAATTAGATGTATTTCCAAAATATTTCTTTTTGAATATTTCTAAGGAAATAGTAAATACTGAAATTTTAGATAAAGATAAATACAATAACTTTATTTCAACAGATATAGAATTAAACAAAATTTATGAATGTTTAAATGTAAATGTTGATGAAATTATATATCAAATTCAAGCTGATTATCCAGATAGAGTTGTAAATAAAGATAGTATTAAGACATTTATTGAAGATGAAAAATTAAGAAGATTTAACGAATTAATTGATAATAAATTTAATGAAAATCAACTTGTTCAATTATTTACATATATTGAAAACAACGATAGAAGTGCAATTAATGAATATGTTGATTGGAATTCAGATGTTCCAACTATATTTGAATATATTTTAGGTATCACATGGTATAGGTTTAGTAATAGAAGCGGAAATATATTGGAATATATGAAATTAAGTTTAGATGCTAATTTATTGCCAAAAACTCATGCGGCAGGAGGAACTGCTGACATAGTATATGAATATAATAAAACAAACGATTATCCAGAACATAAAGTTTTATTAGAAGCAACTCTTACAGAATCAACATCTCAAAGAAAAAATGAAATGGAACCTGTATCAAGGCATTTGATGAGAGAAATTCAAGAAAATGATAATGATGATACATATGCTGTTTTTGTAGCTAATATATTACAAGAAGAGGTATTAAGTGATTTTAGATCAAGAAAAAATTACCAATTTAGAGGTAAAAATTCTGTAAAAAGTGGATTAAAAATTATTTCTCTTTCTATTAGAGATATAATTAAACTAATAAATATAAAAATTCAGTATTCTAAATTGTATAAAATTTTTGATGAAGCTTATAAAGATACTAATATCAACGATTTAGAATGGTATGAAAAATTATTAAAAAATAAAATCAATAATTTATAAAAAAAGAGTTGAAAAACTCTTTTTTTATTGCTATAATTCTAGTGTGCATTAGATGCCTGGAAAGGAAATGATAAACGGATGAGAAAGTTAGATATAAATAATAGAAGATATTTAGGAAGTAAGTATAAATTATTGAATTTTATAGAAAAGATAGTTAATGAAAATTGTAAAGATATTAAATCTGTTATAGATGTATTTGCTGGAACAGGAGTTGTAGGAGATTTATTTCTAAAAAAAGGAAAAGAGGTTTATTTTAATGACTATCTAAAATCAAACTGCTATAGTTATAAAGCTTTTTATGAGCCTGTTAAAGTTGATATCAAAAAGATAGAAAATATAATAAACAAATATAATGCTATACACATTGATGGAGAAAATTATTTTTCGCAAAACTTTAGTGATACATATTTTAGTAGTAATGATTGTAGGAAAATTGGTTATATAAGAGATGATATAGACAAAAAATATAATGAGGGAAAAATCAATGAAAGAGAAAAAAGTGTTTTAATAACAAGTTTAATATATTCAATGGATAGAGTAGCGAATACAGTAGGACACTATGATGCTTATAGAAAAATTGAAAATATACAAGATAAATTTTTTATGTATATGATTGATATAAATAAGAATGGAGAAACAAAATCACACATTAGCAATGAAGATGCAAATGAGTTTATAAAAGAAGTAAAAGCTGATTTAGTTTATATTGATCCTCCGTATAATTCAAGACAATATTGCGATGCATATCATTTATTGGAAAATGTTGCAGTTTGGAATAAACCACAAGTATATGGTGTTGCAAAAAAAATGGACAGGACTAATTTAAAAAGTAGGTACTGTACCAATAAAGCAGTAGAAGCTTTTGATGATTTAATTAAAAATTGTAATTGCAAATATATTTTAGTATCTTATAACAATACTGGTGACAAGTCTAATAGCAGGAGTAATGCAAAAATATCAGATTTACAAATCAAAGAAATATTAGAGAAAAAGGGAAATGTTAAAGTATTTGAGCAATCTTATAATAATTTTACTACTGGGAAAAGTACTTCAATAGACCATAAAGAAAGATTATTTTTGTGCGAAACAGCAGAAGTTTCTGAAAAAAGCCAAATTCAATTAGAAGACAATAATAACTTTGCAAAGTCTCCATTAAATTACACAGGGGGAAAATATAAACTATTACCACAGTTTAAAAATATATTTCCAAAAAAAATAGATACATTTGTGGATTTTTTTTGTGGAGGTGCGAATGTTGCTGTTAATAGTAATGCAAATAAAATAATAGCAATAGATAATGAAACTAATCTAATTAGAATACTAGATCTTTTTAAAAACTATGATTATATGGAAATTGTTAATAAACTAGATTCAATTATCGAAAAATACAATTTAAGTAATACTTATAAAAATGGATATAAATTTTATGGAGAAAATAGTTCTTCAGGACTTGGAAAATATAATAAGCCATACTACTTAAAATTAAGAAATGACTATAATCATATGAAAGATTCAAGTGAAAGAGATTTTATGTTTTTGGCTTTAGTAATTTATGCTTTTAATCATCAAATTAGATTTAATAGTAATGGCGAATATAATATGCCAGTTGGAAAAAGAGATTTTAATAGTTCAATTAGAAAAAATCTATTGGAGTTCTGTAGAAAATTAGCTGTTAAAAATATTTCGTTTGTTAATACAGATTACAAAAAATTCAAACTAGATTCATTGACTAGCAACGATTTTTGTTATTTTGATCCACCTTATTATTTAGGAGATGCAAGTTATAATGAAAATGATGGCTGGAATGAAAATAAGGAAAAAGAATTATTAGAATATCTAAATGAAGTAGACAAACATGGGATAAAATTTGCACTTTCAAACGTAACAGAACATAAAGGACTTAAAAACGAAATGTTAATAAATTGGGCGATAGAAAATCAATATAATATACATAAT
>CAMOBD010000064.1 GCA_946578345.1 uncultured Clostridium sp. | reverse complement strand
CAACAGAATTAATAAGTAGTTATGCATGGGATACAGCATTAAACTTTATATGTCAAACAAATATAGAAGGATATACATTAGCGACAACGACAAGTAGTAGTCATGGAAATATTAATACAGGAAGTAGAAAAAATACAGGAGTAGATGCGAAGGATAATTACAGTAATATCCATGATTTACTTGGAAATTGCATTGAATGGACTACAGAGTACACCAGTCGCAATCCAAGTGGACCTTGCGTTAGTAGAGGTGGTCGTTATAGCGACAGCGGCTTATATGCAGCCTATAGAGTTTGTGGCGATTTAGATATGGTAAAGGAATCGGCATTTCGTTTAGACTTCAAATGTGTGTTGAGTAAAAAATGTGAGTTTATCGATGATGCGAACTTGCAAAGTCTGTTATTTTGCGAAGAAAAAGATGTTAAAATATATTTGACGTCAAAAACAATAGGTCAATCATGTAGTAAAAAGACTAGGAGTTCATTTCCTAGTCTTTACTCTTTTTTGAATACTTTACCCATACATTTAATGATTAAATTTTTACTTCTCCTTGCTAACCTCAGCGTATTTCTTTAGCTTGTTGTATACCAAATAATTTACTGTTCCTGCAGGAAAGTTTCCATTCTCATCTTTGCTACCAGCAGGTACTCCTGTAAGTAGTTCGATTCCTTCATCTATTGTAGAGATTGCATATATGTGGAATTTGCCACTCTTTACAGCTTCAACAACTTCATCAGAAAGGTTTAAGTTGCGTATATTTTGTTTTGGTATTATAACGCTGTGGGTTCCATCTAATCCTCTCATTTTACAAACTTGGAAAAATCCTTCTATTTTATCATTAACTCCACCAATTGGTTGGATTTCTCCTTTTTGATTTACTGAGCCAGTTACAGCAAATGATTGATTGATTGGAATATTAGCTAAACTTGAAAGTAGGGCATATAGCTCTGTACTTGATGCACTATCTCCATCAACACCACTGTATAATTGTTCGAAACAAATGCTGGCTGTAAGTGAAAGAGGCATATCTTGTGCAAACATTTCTCCTAAATATCCAGATAAAATAAGTATTCCTTTAGAGTGTGAAGAACCAGAAAGTTCAACTTCTCTTTCAATATTTATTATTCCACTTTTTCCTGTGTAAGTGTTAGCTGTTATTTTAACTGGTTTTCCAAATGTATAATCTCCCACATTCATTATTGTAAGACCATTTATTTGACCGACTTTTGAGCCAGATGTATCTATTAAAAGAGTATCATCTTTTATCATTTCCATGTATCTTTCATCATATTTTTTAACTCTATCTACTTTTTCTTCCAATGCCTTTGTAATAAACTCTTCTGTAATTATTTTTGATTTAGCAAGTTTTGCCCAAGTAGAAGCTTCACCAACAATAACTGATAAATCTGTAAAACGAGTAGAAAGTTTTTCTTGATTATCTGCAAGTTTTGATGCATATTCTATTAATCTTGCCATAGCACCAGGGTCTAGTGGAGGTAAGCCTTCATGTTCACAATATCCTTTAACAAATCTAGCAAGTTTGACCATGTTATCTTTATTTAAAGGTGCATCATCTGCAAATTCAACTTTGATTTTAAATAATTTTCTAAAATCTGGATCCATTGCAAGTAATGTTTGGTATATATTTTCATCACCTATTAATATAACTTTTAAATCTAAAGGAATAGGCTCGGGTTTTAAAGATATCATAACCATAGACGAGCGAGGGTCTGCAGCATTTTCTATTCCTAAAGTTTTGCTTCTTAGAACTTTTTTCAAAGCATCATAGCATAAACTGTTTGTAAGCAAATCATTTGCTTGGAATACTAAATATCCACCATTTGCAATATGGAGTAAACCAGGTTTTAACATTGTATAATCTGTTTTTAGTGTTCCATAGTAGTTTTCATACTCAAGTTTACCAAAAATGTTGTGATAAGAATAGTTAGTATCTGCAACAACTGGAGCACCTTCTGAATTACTATTATCTATAAATAGGTTAACTCTATAATTGAGCCATGGTTTATATACTTCTGGATGAGCAGCTTGTGGACCTTGTAATTTTCCCTCTAATGCTTTCTCATCAGCAGTGAATAAATTTATATTTTTCAAAATATCTTTCTTAATTGAGTCTAAGAAATGATTTATTTTCTTATTTCTTTTATACTTAGACTTAATCAAATTAATATGTGCATTAATAGTAAGAAGTGCTATATTTGACTGCCAATCTTGAATTCTTTTTTCAGATTCTCTTTCAATAGACTTAATCTGTCCAATAGCTTCCATTATATGCTGTTGAACTATAGTAGACTTGTCCTCAAATTCTTTTTTAGTAGCCTCATCTAATTTATTAAATTCTTCCTCTGCAATAGTTTTACCATTAAGAATAGGCATCATATAAATACCGTTTTGTGCAGATTTTACAGTAAATCCATACTGAGCAGATTTTTGATTTAACTTTTCCATAAGCAAATTACGTTTAGTTTCATATTCTTGTTTAATTAAATTTCTTTCTTTCTCAAAATCTTCATTACTAAAAGTATTTTTTATATCCACTTTTATATCATTAATAAAAGCATCCATTGTATGCCTAAATTCCTTACCTTGTCCTGCTGGAAGAGATACAGCAACAGGCTCATTTGGATTGTCAAAATTATATACATAGCACCAATCATTTGGCACTTTTTTCTTTTTGGCTACTACATTCAAATAATTCTTTACATAAGCTGTTTTACCAACCCCATAAGGACCTTCAACATAGACATTGTAACCATTAATATCTACATTAATACCAAACTCTAAAGCTTTAATACCACGTTCTTGTCCAATACCTGTACTAATTGGCTCCAAATCATCAGTGGTTTCAAAACTAAAGTTTTTTGGGTCACATGTTAATTTTAATTCCTTGTATCCTAGTTCATTTTTTCTTTTCATTCGTATTCCTCCTTAATTTGTCGTTTTAGGGACAGGCCTTTTGACGACATTTATATTTTTTTTTTACATTTTAGAAATATGTCGCAAAAAGGCCTGTCCCTAAAGCGACATTAAAATAGCGTCATCTGTATTATTATAATACTTTTTTCGCAAACCTATTCGTTTAAAATTAAATTTTTTATATAAATTAATAGCATATGTATTATGCTCATTAACTTCAAGTGTTATACTGGTGCAATTAAGTTTTTTTGATTCTGAAATCAGTGCCTGCAAAAGTTTGCTACCAATTCCTAAATGCCTTTTGTTCATCTTTGTAACAATATTCATTATATTTGCTTCATCACATATTTTTAAAATTCCTGCAAATCCGACGATTTCGTTGTCAAGTTTAGCTACAAAGTAAACTGAATTTTCATTTACAAAATCGTTTTTTAAATTATTGATATTCCAAAAGTCATCAAATTCTGAATTAAGTATTGGTTCTATTTCATTCAAATCGTCTTCTGTCATTTTTTGAATTTGGATTTTTTCTTCTAAAGCTCTTTCTGCTTGAGATTTTCTAAGATAAATAGGGAAGATAGTAGAAGAATCTCCATAATCTCCATCAATATATTTATTTAACCCAGCTTTTGCTAGGCTAATTCCATTTTGCATATTTTCTTCATCTAAAGCAAAGTCTATTTTATAATCTGTCCCTTCAAAAGAAGATGATATAATTTCTTTATATGCTACAGAGCCATCTCCAACAAAAATGATTTTTTCAAATTTGTTTGCGGATTGTACTGAGTTTAGATTAGAATTGCTCTCACTAGAAGAAGTTACATTAAAATCAATCTTCTTACTTTCTGCTATTTCGATAATTTTAGAAATAGTTGTATTAATATCTTCTGCAAACATTTGCAATTGTATACATTTATTGTTTTCGAAATAATATAGACCACAATATGTATTTTGATTTTTTGCATCTATGAGAGAACAAACTAAAGAACTATTATCCAAAATTTTATCTTTAATATTATATGCTAAACTTTCTAGAGAACTTATACCAACTACTGGAATGTTTTTCACATCTGCAAATGCTTTTACAGTTGAAATGCCAATTCTAACACCTGTAAATGAGCCTGGACCTATGCAGCAAGAAAGAAGGTCGACATCATCTAAACTTAATTCTGTGTTTGCAAATGCTTCATCAACCATTGGCATTAATTTGACAGAATGTGTTTTTTCATCATCGTTATATAAATTTATAAGTACGTTGTCATCTTCTAGTATAGCAACACTGCATCTTTTAGAAGATGTATCTATTGCGAGTATTTTCAAATTTATTCAATCCTTTCAATTTTTAATTCCCTAAAATCAACATTTTCATCACTTTTACTAAAAGTGATTTTTGTGTATGGCTTAGGTAAAATATCTTCAATCATTTCGCCCCATTCAAGTAAACAAATTCCACTTGAAAAATATTCATCTCCGCCCATGGCATAAAATTCATCCGAGTCTTCTAATCTGTACACATCAAAATGATATATGTTAATATCTTTTCCATTATACTCATTTACAATTGTAAAAGTAGGGCTAGATATTTCGTTTTCTAGTCCAAAATGTTTTAAAACACCTTGAACGAATTTTGTTTTTCCAGAGCCTAAGTCTCCTGTAAGCACAACAATATCGCCAAGCTTTAGTTGCTCAGCAAATTTTTCTGCAAATTCTATTGTGTCTTGCTCACTTTTGGAAATATATGTATTCATTAAATTAATAATCCTTTCTAAGTAGTTCCACGTGGCACATACATTACTAGTAATATATGTGCAAGCAAGATGGAACGGACTTTCAATGCAACAATTATTTTCTACCTTATTGTATATTAAACTACATATTTTGTAAAGAAAATTATCAAAAAAATTCACAAAAAATTGGGTTGACGAGAAAAAAGATTAGTGATATACTTTACGTGAAAAAATTGTCGATAAAACGAATGAGGAGGAATATCCAAATATGAGTAAATTAATAAAATGTACTAGCATATTATTAATTATAGTATTATTAATAGGAGTAATGATAAACATCTTTATGCTAAATGAAGTTCAAGCTAAATCACAAAATACTAAAGACTATAAGAAAGGAAGCGATATTTTAGATGACTATCCAGGATACTCTAGTTTAATAGATGATTTATTAGAAGAGCATCCGAATTGGACATTTACAATATTGTTTACAGGTTTGGATTGGGATACTGTTATAAGAAATGAAACAACTGCAGCTCATGGAAGAAACTTGGTGCAAAACAAATCAGGCGAATGGGTATGTTCAGTATGTGGAAATAAGGCGTATGACAATGGTAGTTGGAGATGTGCTTCGGCGTCAACAGTATCATATTATATGGATCCTAGAAATTCATTGTATGAAGATTATATTTTTCAATTTGAGAATCTAAAATGGGTTGATGGAAAATACACATTAGATGGAATTAAACAAATAATATCAGATTGCAAATATCTAAGTGGAGACAAAATTACATATACAAATACAAATGGTAAAACAGCGACAATAAATAAATCATATGCACAAGTGATAATGGATGCAGCAAAAGCTGCTGGAATAAGTCCATATCATTTAGCTTCAAGAATCAGACAAGAACAAGGTCCTGGAAATAACGCTTCAGCTACTGCAACTGGAACTAATTCTAATTATAAAGGATACTATAACTATTTAAATGTTGGCGCAACAGGCTCAGGAAGTAGTTCAATAATAACAAATGCTCTAAAATATGCTAAAGAACAAGGCTGGTCTGATCCACAAAAATCCATAGAAGGTGGAGCTAAATTCTTAGCTAAAGAATACATTCAATATGGACAAAATACACTTTACTTACAAAAATTTGATGTGGATGATAGTGATGGAGATTTATACTGGCATCAATATCAACAAAATGTAGCAGCGGCTAGAACTGAGAGTACAAGTATAATGAGTACATACAAAGAAATTGATAGTAACTTAGATATGCCATTTAACTTTGTAATACCAGTATTTGAAAATATGCCATCTACAAAATGTGCAATGCCTGGTACACAATCAATAGTAACTCAAAATATTCAAATAACAGATTCATCAGTTGCTGTATATAAATCAAAAAGTACGAGCTCATCAAAATTAGCAACTTTAAAAAAGAATGATAAAGTTTTAAGAATAGAAATTGGTTCAAAGAAAGAAAATGGATATATATGGGATAAAGTAGTACTTGATAATGGTACAAAGGGATATATTATATCAAAAGGATTTAAAGTAATAGATGATATCACAAATTGCAACATTACAGCAATTGCTATAGAACCAGGTAATGTTAGAAATGGACCAGGAACATCTGGAACTACAACATATACAACATTAACTGTAGGACAAAGAGTTACAATTATAGAAAAAGGAAAATACAAAAATGTAGATGGATATGATTGGTCAAGAATTATTTTATCAGATGGAACACAAGGCTATATAGTTGCAAGATATCTAGAGGAGGTTTCTGACAGTGGAACAACAGCAGATGGAAAGGATATAGTAAAGGTAGTATGTAGTAGTTTGACAATTAGAAAAGAACCAGGAACAAGCTCGAAAATATTAGGATATGCAGATAAAGGAGATTACTTAACTAGAATAGAAAAAGCAGTTTCTACTGCAAATGGATATACATGGGATAAGATTGTAACAGGCTCAGGTGTAACAGGATATGTGGCAAGAGGAGACAATGATGAAAACTATATAGAGCCAGTTACAAATACAGGAGGCTCTACAGTAAGTGGTAGTGGATTTAAAACCACAGGATCAAACTTAGTATGTGAACCAAATGTGACTGTGCAGAACATATTAAGCAAATCATCAGATGCAATAATAAAGAACGCTAGTGGCAAGACAATCACATCAGGGAATATAGGTACAGGTTATACTGTAAAAATTGGAGGAACTACTTATACAGTAGTAAAAAAAGGTGACGTAAATGGCGATGGCAAATCAACTTCATCTGATTATGTAAAAATAAAGAACTATATAATGGGAAGTAATTCATTAAGTAATGTTGCAAAATCTGGTGCTGATGTAAATAGTGACGGTAAAGTTAATTCATCAGATTATGTAAAAGTTAAAAATTATATTATGGGAAAAGGCAATATAAATATATAATTAAAACGAAAGGAAAAAAATATGAATAAAGTAAAAAAAATAATAAGTATTATTGTAATTATATCAATGTTTTTAATATTATGTAGTACAACTAAAGTTGAGGCAGCAAGTTTTAGTATAACTTCTGGAATATCTTCTACAACAGTAGGAAGTTCATACAATATTAGTGTAAGTGCTAGTGGATTAACTGGTAGATTTGATATAACTCATAGTTCTAATGTATCTGTCAACATAAGTTCAATTTTTGTGGATAATGGAAATGCAGATGGTACGATTAAAGTTACAGCAAATAGTGCAGGAAAGGCAACTGTAACATTAACTCCCGTTGATGTATCTGACTCAAGTACAGGTGACTCAGTTTCATTATCAGCCAAGACAGATACTGTTACAGTAAATTCTAAATCTTCTAGCTCTTCAAGTAGCTCAAGTAATTCTTCAAGTAATAATACCACTCCAAAAGCACCTAGTTTCTCTTCTGTAAATGAGACTGTTTATGCAACAGATAGTGTAAATGTAAGGTCAAGCTATAGCACAAGTAGCAGTGTAATTGGTTCTTTAGAAAAAGGAGATAGTGTTACAAGAACTGGTAGAGCTACAAGTGCGGTTAATGGAATCACATGGAGTAGAGTTACATATAATGGTCAAACAGCATATATTAGTAGTGCGTACTTAACTACAGAAAAACCGGAAGAATCAACTAATAAAGATTTAAAAGAATTGACAATAGAGGGAGATTACACATTAACACCAGAATTTAGTAAAGATGTGACAGAATATGATTTAACTGTTGGTGAAGATGTTGAGTCTATTAAAGTAAATGCTGTTGCAGATGATGATGCAGCGAAAGTTGAAGTGACTGGAAACGATAGTCTTTTAATGGGATTAAATACAGTAGAAATTAAGGTTACAGCAGAAGATGGTACTGAAAAAACATATAAAATTAATGTTACAAGAGGAAAAGTAGACCCACTAGGATTATCTGAACTTACAATAGAAGGATATACTTTAGCACCAGAATTTAATAGCGAAGTGTATGAATACACTTTAGATATACCTGATTTATCAGTTACAAGTTTGAATATTAATGCTATTTCAAATATGGAAAATGCAACTGTTGAAATAACTGGTGAAGATAACTTGATACAAGGAGAAAATGTTATTACAATTCTTGTAAAATCTGAAGATGGAGAAAATACAGCTACATATCAGATTACTGCTAACATTCATGAACCAGAAAAAACTCAATTAATTGCTGGAATTGATGATAAAGACTTATTCTTATATGGTGGAATAGCTTTAGGCGTAATTATAGTAATAATAATTATTATAGTTGTTGTTAGACATAATAGAAAAAAAGATGATGACTTTGGAACATATTATGGGGGATTTGAGTCACTAAATAGAGATGTAAAAAATGATGATAATAAATTTGGTGAAGATGACAAAATAGATTATAAAACTAATATAAATCCAAAGAATGAAAAAGAGGCTGATTTGAATAGCGATGCAACAACTAGTTTGAATGAAAATTTAGACACTAATGTAAGCAATACTAATGGATTAGATTTTAGCAACAATTTAGAAAGTGATGTGGATGACGAAGCTAAATCTCATAGAAAGAGTGTAATAGAAGAAAACTTTGGTGCAGATATAAACATGAATAGATTTGATGATGTCCCACCAAGGAGAAGAAAAGGTAAACATTTCTAATAAAAATGAGATACTAATTATAGAAAAAGTTAGTATCTCGTAATATTTGCCAATATAGCTCAGTTGGTAGAGCAACGGATTCGTAACCCGTAGGTCAGCAGTTCGATTCTGCTTATTGGCTCCAACGACGTTTCTGTTCGAACTAATAGAACAGAGTTGATACAAAATCAATCAGAAAATAAAACTGGTTGATTTTTTTGTCGTCTATAAACAATATAAAAATCATCCAAATGAAAGGATGGTGCAAATAAATGAAGATAATTAAGCAAGAATTACAATTTGAAGAAACTCTAAAGCAAAGGATTGAATTTATATGTGAGTTTTCTAAAGTTACTCCAACTTTTATCAATGGTAGTATAAGAAAAATCGAAAAAACTAATCTCACATATATTGAACCACATAGAGTAATAATTAAAAATATTACATTCTTAGTTTTTAATTATTCAAATGATGTGTATATTTCAAATTTGACTAAAAAGATAAAATTATCAGAATTAGAAGAATATATAAAAAATATATAAATACCAGTATTTGACATTTCTATAAATTATGATATAATAATTCAAGTAAACCAATTATGTTTATGGAGATGATTATATGATTTTGAAAAAAATGGATTTTAAAATAGAAATTTTACAGAGATGTCATTAGTATTAGTGGGTACTATGATGTCTCTTTTTTGTTAGGAGGTTTTGAAAATTGAATGAAGAAAAGAAAAAATGTGGGCTATATATGAGAGTGTCAACTGAAGACCAAGCTCGTGAAGGATTTAGCCTTCCAG
>CAMOBD010000063.1 GCA_946578345.1 uncultured Clostridium sp. | reverse complement strand
AGAAAAAGATATTTTGGAAAAGACGATAGAAGCTATTTTAAGCATTGGAATAAAAGTAGAATACAATAGAGAATTAGGTAGGAACCTAGCTTTAAAAGAACTAGAGAATGAATATGATGCCATATTTTTGAGTTTTGGAGCAAATATTCCTTCAAAAATGAATATCGAAGGAGAAGATTTAGAAGGAGTATATGGCGGAAATAGTTTATTAGAATATGGAAACCATCCATCATATAAAGGCAAAAAAGTAGCTGTAATAGGTGGGGGAAATGTGGCTATGGATTGCTGCAGGACAATTAAGCGTTTGGGAGCAGATAAAGTATATGTAATATACAGAAGAGCAGAAAAGCAAATGCCAGCAGAAGTAAAAGAAATAGCTGAGGCGAAAGAAGAAGGAATAGAATTTTTATTCCAAAACAACATTGTAAAAATATTGGGTGATAAAGGAGTAGAAAAAATAGAATGCATAAGAACAAAGCTTGTAAAAAAAGAGGGAGAAACAAGAGAAGTACCAATAAATATAGAAGGTAGCAATTACGAGATGGACATGGATTATGTGGTAATGGCAGTAGGATCAAGTCCAGAAAAAGAACTATTAGAAAAATTAGAACAATCAGGCATAGAATTAAACAAATGGGGATATATACAAGTAGATGAAAATCATAGAACATCAAATGAAAAAGTATTTGCAGGAGGAGATTTAGCAGGAGATAAGTCAACTGTTGCATGGGTAGCAAGAGCAGGAAGAGACACAGCTCGAACGATAGGGACGGAGCATTTGTTCGAAATTTCGAACAAATGGGACACACCTAAAGTGTAGAAAAAATTGACAAGAGGGACACTCCTTAAGCGTAAAGAAAAATTGACAAAAAAGAGTGTCCCTTTTGTCAATTTTGTAATAATCCTGTAACATAAATGTCATATAATTGTAATATTACTTATGCACTTTTTGTAGTATAATATTGATATATGTAAAATACTAAGGAGAAATACGTATGAGTATTGAGTCAGATTTAAGAAAAGATGGAATAACAGTTATTGGACCTTTAGATACACTAAGCATAAACACTATAGCAAGAGATACTGCTGACAGGTTATGCAAAGCATTTCCTGAGCAAAATTTTATATTTCAAAATTTGTTTATAGCGCTATCTCGTATACCAATGTATATTGCAGATATTCCAAAAGGATTTGCTGAAGCAACATATTTCTATAAAAACTCATCTATGTACTTTAGACAAGGATTGAGTATTGATGAGATGGAAAAATTTGCAGTACATGAGTTTATACACTATTTGCAAGAGATAAAAGACAAAAAAGGACGTCTAGTTAGACTAGGTCTTTGCGATTTCGATGATATAAAAGTTTGTGGAATGGGACTAAATGAAGGAGCAGTACAATTGATGGCTTCAAAAGCTATTGGCGCTCAAGAAGAGATAGTTAAGTATTATGGTATATCATTACCTACAAACAGCCCATCATACTATCCACTGCTTTGTAACTTAGTTAATCAAATGGCATATGTTACAGGAAAAGATGCTTTATATGATAGTACACTTTATGGCTCTGATACATTTAAGAGAATGTTTGCTGAGTTATGTGGGCTTGACAATTTCTTAAAAGTACAATCTAATTTAGATAAGATTTTAGAAATTGAAGAAAAAGCAATTAAGCTTGATAATGAATTAATGAGTGATAAATGTGAAGGAATGAAGGCTCAAAAAGTTGCTAAGAAAATAGAAAAATGCAAAGGAAAAATAAAAGAACTATTTTTCCAAACGCAAAACTTGATTTATACTTCATATTTTAATACACAATTTACTAAAATTACTACAACCGCCGATATTGATGAATATAGAGTAAGACTATATAATTACAAAAATTTTATAGGAATATATGATAATTATTCTGACTTTAATGATTTCTATATCAACAAAATGATGGATTTAGATAATAAATATGAAAATATAATGAATAATACAAGTTTGACTGTTGTAAGCACATCTAGAATTGCTAGATTTTTTAGAAGAATTAAAGAAATTTTATCAGCATCAGTTGAATTGAAAAAATGAAACAAAGGGGACGGAGCATTTGTTTCAAGTTATCCACAAAGTCTTCTAATTTTATTAATAAATATATAGTGTTTAAAAATAAAACCACACCAATTCATTAATGAATTGGTGTGGTTTTGGTTGAAAAGTATTAGTTTCATAAGGGATTTTTATTTGCGTAGGTGTGTCCCTGTTGTTTCAAATTTGAAACAAATGCTCCGTCCCCTTTGTTTCATTTTACAACGATGTTATAAATTTTATTTTTTACATAGATTTCTTTAACAACTGTCTTTCCTTCAAGTTGAGTTTGAACATTAGCATTTTCATGAACAATATTTTTTACTTCTTCTTTGCTAGCATCTACTGCAATTTGAATAGTGGCTCTAACTTTGCCATTTACTTGAACTGGGATTTCTACAGTATCCTCTACTAATTTGGCTTCATCATATGTAGGCCAAGCTTCATAAGTAATTGTATCATTATGTCCAAGTCTATTCCATAGTTCTTCTGCAATGTATGGTGCTACTGGACTTAGTAATTTTACAAATCCTTCTGCATATTCTTTTGGAAGTATATCTTCCTTAGTTGCAGCATTTACAAATATCATCATTTGAGAAATTGCTGTGTTAAAGAACATGTTTTCATAGTCGTTTGTAACTTTCTTTACAGTATAGTTGTATACTTTTTCTAAGTTTTTGTTTTCTTTATCTTGAACTTTGCCAGATTCTACAAATAATCTCCAAACTCTATCCAAGAATTTCTTTGAGCCATCTATACCGTTTGGGTCCCAAGGCTTAGCTGCATCTATAGGTCCCATAAACATTTCATATACTCTTAGAGCGTCTGCACCATATTCTTTTACCATATCATCAGGATTGATAACATTTCCCTTAGATTTACTCATTTTTTCTCCATTTGAGCCAAGTATCATACCTTGATGACGTAGTTTTGCAAAGGGTTCTTTTGTAGGAGCAATTCCTTTATTGTATAGATAATTGTTCCAAAATCTTGAATATAGCAAATGTCCTACTGCATGTTCTGGTCCACCAACATAAAGGTCAACAGGCATCCAATGTTTTAGAAGTTTTGGGTCTGCAATTTCTTTATCATTGTGTGGGTCAATATATCTTAAGAAATACCAGCTAGAGCCAGCACTACCTGGCATTGTGCTTGTTTCGCGTCTTGCAGGTTTTCCTTCAAAAGTAGTGTTTACCCAATCTGTTGCTTTATCAAGTGGAGAAGCTCCTGTTTTAGATGGAGCATAGTCTTCTAGTTCTGGTAAAACTAGAGGTAAATCTTCATCTGCTAAAACATGTATTTCATTTCCTTCTGTAAATACAATTGGAATTGGCTCACCCCAATAACGTTGTCTTGCAAATATCCACTCACGTAGTTTGTAATTTACTTTCTTATCTCCAATGCCTTTATCTTCAAGCCATGAAATCATCTTATCTATTGCTTCTTGCTTTCCAAGTCCATTTAAGAAATCAGAATTAATATGAACTCCATCTCCTGTAAATGCTTCTTTAGAGATGTCTCCTCCTTCAAGAACAGGGATAATCTCAATTCCAAATTTCTTTGCAAACTCGTAATCTCTTTCATCATGTGCAGGTACTGCCATAATAGCACCTGTACCATATGTTGCTAAAACATAGTCAGAAATCCAAATTGGAATTTCTTTTCCATTTACAGGATTTATGGCATAAGCACCTGTAAAGCAACCAGTTTTTTCTTTATTTAATTCAGTTCTCTCTAAGTCAGACTTAGCAGCAGCCTGTGCTTTGTATTCTTTTACAGTATCTTTTTGATCAGAAGATGTAATTTCATCTACTAATTCATGTTCTGGAGAAAGTACACAATATGTAGCACCAAATAAAGTATCTGCTCTAGTTGTAAATACAGTAAATTCTTTATCTGTATTTGCTACTTTAAATCTAACTTCAGCACCCACTGATTTACCAATCCAATTTCTTTGAATTTCCTTTGTAGACTCAGGCCAATCAATTTCATCTAAGCCAGAAAGAAGAATTTCTGCATATTCAGGAATATCCATAACCCATTGTTTCATATTCTTACGAACAACAGGGAAACCTCCTCTTTCACTCTTTCCATTTATAACCTCATCATTTGAAAGAACACAACCTAATCCTTCACACCAGTTTACAGGCATTTCTACAAGCTTAGCTAGTCCATCATTATATAATTGTTTAAAAATCCATTGTGTCCATTTGTAGTAACTAGGGTCACATGTAGATATTTCTTTGCTCCAATCAAATGAAAGACCAAGCATTTTTAGTTGCTTTTTAAATGTCTCTATATTTTTAGCAGTAAAACCAGCAGGATGATTTCCTGTTTTTATAGCATATTGCTCAGCAGGAAGTCCAAAAGCATCCCATCCCATAGGATGAAGTACATTGTAACCTTGCATTCTTCTCATTCTAGACATTATGTCCGTTGCTGTATATCCCTCTGGATGTCCAACATGAAGACCTTGTCCAGATGGGTAAGGAAACATATCTAAGGCATAATATTTAGGTTTAGAAAAGTCCCATACATCAGTTTTAAATGTTTCGTTTTCATCCCAATATTCTTGCCATTTTTTCTCAATTTCATTAAAGTTATATGACATATCATCAGTCCTTATTTTGTGAATTTGTAATCAATTTCTATGAGTACATTACATTAAATGAATGATTACATAAGAAAATTTAATGTAACGATGTTATTACTATACCACAAAATGGGGAAAAATTCCATAGTTTTGAAGAAATTTAACTGCAAGTATATATTTTTTGTAATTGTAATGAAATTTTTGAAAATAAATGATATAATTTTAATTGCCAAAAAAATCGAAAGGAGAGATTAGTGTGAACGAATACATGAAAATAGCAAAAGAATGTGCTGAACATGGAGTATCACATAACGAAGGAGGTCCATTTGGAGCAGTTATAACTGACAAAGAAGGTAACATCATAGCAAAAGGAAATAACATGGTACTTGCAAATAATGACCCAACTGCACATGCAGAGGTGACAGTTATAAGAAAGGCTTGTGAAAAACTTGGAACATATGACTTATCAGGATATATTCTATATACATCATGTGAGCCATGTCCAATGTGCTTATCTGCAATAATTTGGGCAAATATAAAAGAAGTATACTATGCATGTACAAAAGATGATGCTGGAAAAATTGGATTTAGAGATGATATAATTTATGAATACTTAGAAGGAAAAAATATGGATTTAATTAATCTTAAACAAATAGATAGAGATGAATGTATAAATTTGTTTGAAGAATATGAAAAAAATAACAAAACAATCTATTAAAGTATTGGGAAATAGCGTAAAATGTGGTATAATTATAATGTAAACCATTTATTAACAAGGAGGACATTAAATGTCAAAAAGAGTAATAGGACCTTTAGAGTTCGAGAAAGATTTTCCTGTAGGACAGGAACTAAGTAAAACAAGACGGGAAATTGTAAAGGAAATCAGGGATGAAAGACAAAACAATGGAATACAATATCATGTGAGCAGAATAAAAAATAATGGTGGTAACTTGGTTATCCTATTTAAAGGAGAAAAAATACACCACCTGTTTGGACTATCATCCAAAGGAGAGAAACCGACAAAATACACCTTAATAATGTGTATTCCCGAAGATGTTAATCTCTATGAAGAGATTGAAAAGGGAAGACAACAATTGGAAAGATGGTTTGGAGAAGATTATAAAACCAGCGTACTTCTTCCCGTAATCTACACACCAGGAGATCCTAATATCCTTGTGGTTTTGCTGTGTAAGAGAAATAAATAATAGCAGAACTTATCGTAGCGCCACAATGTGGCGCTACTGTTACGTAAAAAATTATAATCTCAACAATAGAATTTAACATCATTCATATATTTTGTATCCGATAACTTTCAAAAATACTAGGCAAATTTAAGACCTCCTTCTCGTGCATATTTATAAAAAAATTCTGCTTGACATTAAGGCAAAATTTATATATGATAAAGGCTGGAAGAAAAATATATTAGGGACTTGTGATGGGAACAAGGACTGGGATATGCTAAGGAAGAGCTATTCAGAACCTGCCCAACAAACGACAAAATGTCGCCAAAAGGCCTGTCCCTAAAACGACAAGGAGGTAAGTTATGGGTAAAGAAATTAGCGCAGAGGAGCAAGAGAAAATAAAGGGCATGATTGATGGACTTATTGAGAAAGCTAAAAAGGCATCTGAGGAGTATTTGAAATTAACTCAAGAAGATGTAGACAGAATAGTAAAAGCTATGTCTATGGCTGGCTTAGAGCATCACATGCAGCTTGCTAAAATGGCAGTAGAGGAGACTGGAAGAGGTATTTATGAAGACAAAATAACTAAGAATATGTTTGCTACAGAGTATGTTTATCATAGCATTAAGTATGATAAAACTGTAGGAGTTATTTCCGAAAATGAGGAAGAAGGGTATGTAGAAATTGCAGAGCCTATTGGTATTATTGCAGGTGTTACACCAGTTACAAATCCAACTTCTACAACAATGTTTAAATCTATGATTGCTGCTAAAACTAGAAATGTTATAATTTTTGGATTCCATCCATCTGCACAAAAGTGTAGTGTAGAGGCAGCAAAAATAGTTAGAGATGCTGCAATCGCTGCAGGTGCACCAGAAAATTGTATTTTATGGATAGAAGAGCCATCAGTAACTGCAACAAATATGCTTATGCATCATCCAGATGTTAATTTGATTTTGGCTACAGGAGGAACTGGAATGGTTAAAGCTGCATATTCATGTGGTAAACCAGCATTAGGAGTAGGTCCTGGAAATGTTCCATGTTATATAGATAAAACAGCGAAATTAAAAACTTCAGTAAATGATTTAGTAATGTCAAAATCATTTGATAATGGTATGATTTGTGCATCAGAGCAATCAGTTATTGTTGATAAAGATATAAAAGATGAATTTGAAAGATTGATGAAAGAGGCAGGATGTTATTTCTTATCTGATGATGAAACGCAAAAATTAAGAGACACAATGTTCATTAAAGAAAAGGATGGTGCTTTAAATTCTGCAATCGTTGGACAAAGCCCATACAAGATAGCATCACAAGCTGGAATAGAAGTTCCAGAAGATACAAAAGTATTAGTGTTAAAAGAAAATGGTGTTGGAATTGAGTATCCATTTTCTAAAGAAAAGCTAAGCCCAGTTCTAGCATATTATGTGGTAGAAAATTCAGATGAGGGAATAGCTTTAGCAGAAAAGCTAATTGAATTTGGAGGACTTGGTCATTCAGCAGTAATCCATTCAGAGGACAAAGATACAATACTAAAATTCTCAGAAAAAGTTAAAGTAGGAAGAATAATCGTTAATTCTCCATCAACTCATGGTGCAATTGGTGATATATACAATACAAATATGCCATCACTTACACTTGGATGTGGTACATTTGGAGGAAACTCAACAACAGCAAATGTATCAAGCGTAAATTTGATAAATATTAAAAGAGTTGCAGATAGGAGGGTTAATATGCAATGGTTTAAAGTTCCAGAAAAGATATATTTTGAAGCTGGCTCAATAGGATATTTAGAGAAAATGCCAGAAATAACAAGAGCATTTATAGTAACAGACCCATCAATGGTACAATTAGGGTACATAGACAAAATATTATATCACTTAAGAAAAAGACAACAATATGTACATTCTGAGATATTCTCAGATGTAGAATCAGACCCATCATTTGACACAATAAATAGAGGAGTTCAAATGATGAATGAATTCAAGCCTGATGTGATTATTGCAGTAGGTGGAGGAAGCCCAATAGATGCTGCAAAAGGAATGTGGCTATTCTATGAGCATCCAGATGCAGATGTAGAAGGGTTAAAACTTAAATTTATGGATATTAGAAAACGTACATACAAATTTCCAAAACTAGGAGAAAAAGCAAAATTTGTAGCAATACCAACAACTTCGGGAACTGGCTCAGAAGTTACATCATTTGCAGTTTTAACAGATAAGAAAATAAATAAGAAATATCCATTAGCAGACTATGAGTTAACACCAGATGTTGCAATAGTTGACCCAGACTTAGTAATGAGCTTACCAAAAAGAATTACAGCAGATACAGGAATGGACGTATTGACACATGCTATAGAAAGCTATGTATCAAACATGGCATCTGATTATACAGATGGATTAGCTGAAAAAGCAGTAGAACTTGTATTCAAAAACTTAAGAGAAGCATATAACCATGGAGACAACAAAGAAGCAAGAGAACATATGCATAATGCAAGTACTATAG
Organism: uncultured Clostridium sp.; assembly: GCA_946578345.1. GTDB lineage: Bacteria > Bacillota > Clostridia > TANB77 > CAG-508 > CALXVA01. The sequence continues at coordinate 1,470 of CAMOBD010000063.1, read as the reverse complement.
CAGGAATGGCATTCACAAATGCATTCTTAGGAATAAATCACTCTTTAGCACACAAAATAGGAGCAGAATTCCACATGGCACATGGTAGAATAAATGCAATATTACTTCCATATGTTATAAAATACAACAGCAGTAGACCTACAAAATTTGTATCATTCCCAAAATACGAATACTTCATAGCAGACCAAAAATATGCAGACTTAGCTAGAAGAATGCACTTTAAAGCAGATACAAATGAAGAAGGAGTAAACTCATTAATAGAAGAAATAAAGAAAATAAATGAGGACTTAGGAATAGAAAAATGCTTCAAAGACGCAGGAATAGACGAGAATGAATTCATGGCAAAAGTAGATATGCTTGCAGACAGAGCATTTGAAGACCAATGTACAACAGCAAATCCAAGAGTACCGCTAGTAAGCGAACTAAAACAAATTTTAATAGACAGCTATTATGGAAACTAATTGTGCAGTTGGGGACAGACCCCAATTGCATCGAAAGTTGACATAACAAGAAAAATGCTATATAATAAGCAAATAATATTAAATAAAGGGTTACTAAGAATAGAAAAAGGTGTAGATATATATTTTCTATACTATATAGGGGTGAAATCTAATAAAGGAAGGAGAGATTTTATGCCCCGTATAGCACGTGAATGTATGAATACATCTTTTTTTCACGTTATCGTGCAAGGTGTAAACAAAGAATTTATTTTTGAAAAATGGAAATATAAGGAGAAATATTTAAATCTATTAAAGAAGGCAAAAGAAGATTGTGAGATAGACATAATTGCACATGCTATCATGTACAATCATGCACACTTACTTTTACACATAGAAGATACTAAAGTAATGTCTGATTTTATGAAAAGAGTAAACGAGGATTATGGTCGTTACTATAATTATGTAGAAGATAGAGTGGGACATGTGTTTAGAGACAGATTTTTAAGTGAGCCAATAACTAATGAAAGATATCTTTTAAATTGTATAGCATACATACATAATAATCCAGTAAAGGCTAATATTGTGAAGAAATGTGAGGATTATAAGTTTTCTAGTTACAAGGACTTTATTAACTTGACAGGATTTATAGATGAAAAAATAATAAATCTAGTTTTTGAAACAAAAAAATTGAATATAGAAGAATATACAAACTTACATAAACAAAACAAATACTACTTTGCTGAATATGATGACATGCTAGAGCAAAATATGCAGGAAATAATACGAGAGATAGAGGAGAGATACAATAATAAAATAGAAAAGTTAATAAATAACCCTAAAATTTTGAAGGAAATTGTAGTAGAAATTAAGGATAGAATAAAGATTTCTAACATTCAGTTAGAAAAGTTCATAGGAATAAATAGAAATAAAATTGGCAAATTGTGCAATTAGGGACTGTCCCCAACTGCACAAACAATGTCAATAGTTTTTGAAAATGTCCTAAAATTTTTTAAACATTAACGGGAAAATA
>CAMOBD010000062.1 GCA_946578345.1 uncultured Clostridium sp. | reverse complement strand
AATAAGTATTTCCTTTTTCGTCTGTTTCCATTCCTCCAGATTCGTAATTTCTCTCTACTGAAAAACTTGTTCCTGTTGCTTCTTTAAATTCCTCTGTTTTTTGTTCTTCTGCATTTAATACTGCTATCCCTGATAATGTTAGTGTTACAACCATAAATAAAATAAGTAACAACAAAATACTTACTTTCCATTTCCTAAATAAGTATAAAAAACTTCTTTTTAATAAATTCATCTTTCTTTCCTCCTTCGCTCTATTTTCTACAACTAAAAAATGGAGTTTAGGTGGAGTTAAAATGTAGTTTTAATATAGAACAAAAAAATAGATAGATGCCACACTCTACCTATTAAAAATAATTATTTTGGTAATTTAATTATAAATAATATTCCATTTTGTGAGTTTTCTATTTTGTATGAAATATTATGATAATCAAAAATTGTTTTTACAATATATAACCCTAATCCACTTCCACCTGTATTTTTATTTCTTGATTTATCTACTCTAAAAAATGGATTAAATAATTGTTCTAAATCTTTATTTTCTATATGTATTCCTGTATTTTCTATTTTTACCTTATTGTTTCTAAATTCTATGAATACCTTTTCTTTTTTAGGAGAATACATTACTGCATTTGAAACAATATTTGATATTGCATTTTCAAGTAATCTTTCATCTCCTGTAAAGTTATATTCTTTTTGAATATTTGTTATTATCTCTATTTTCTTATCTTCTGCTATTCCTTGATATTTCTTTAATACATTTCTTATTGTATTTGCTATATTAAATTCTTTTTCATTTAATTTAAAATTTTTCTCTTTAATCATTGCAACTGATAAAATTTCTTTGATTAAACTTTCCATGTCATTCGCAACTTTCAAGCAATGTTTTAAATATTTTTCTTTATTTTTGTATTCTCCTACCTCATAAATCATTCCCTCCAATTCGCCTTTTATTATTGTTAATGGTGTTTTTAGTTCGTGTGATACTGCTCTAAAAAATTGCGTTTGTACTTTTTCTCTTTCTTTTTCTTGCTCAATATCTTTTTGTAATTGTTTATTTGCAATAGTAAGTTCATTTAATGTTGCATTTAATCTTTTTGCCATTGTGTCTAAATTATTGGCTAAAACTCCTATTTCATCTGTTCTTGTAGTGTTACATCTCCAAGTCATATCTAATTTTGATAATTTTTTAGAAATATTACTTATATCTATAATAGGCTTCGTAACTATTTTTGAAATAATTTGTGCAGAAATAATAGATATTACGAATATTAGTAAAAGTATTACTGGTGTAATCTTTAGAAATGCCATCATTATTTGATTTACTGTATGCTCTGAAACTGACAATGATAATATATAGCTTTCTTGCGAATTTGCGAAAGTAACTTCACTTGATATTGTTTGTATGCTAGTATCTTGTTCTGGTATTTCTCCAAATTTATATGTGACCTCATTTCCAGTTAATTGAGCATTTGCACTATATGTTAAACAAAAATCATATATTTTATTTGTTGCATCTTCTATTGTTCCTTTTTCTAAATCTTCTACTAATTTTTGTATTTCTTCTGTGTAATTAGAAAGTGTTACATTTTTATAGTTATTCGGCATTACATTCATTACAATAGCATATATAATAACTCCAACAAGTATTAAAACTAAAGTCATCATTATAAATATTTTAAGTGTTAAACTACTTTTTATCTTCTTTATCAATTTTATATCCCACCCCTCTAACTGTTTCTATATATTCATATCCTAATTTTTTACGAATATTTTTAATATGTGTATTTACTATTTTATCATCTCCGAAATAGTCATAATTCCAAATAGAGTTTAGGATATTATCTCTTGTAAATACTTTTCCTTGATTTTCTAAAAATAACTTTAGTATTTCGTATTCTCTAAATGTTAGAGTTACTTTTTGATTATCTACATATACCTCATAATTTTCTGTATTTAATATTATATTTCTATATTTTAAAATACTTGTATTTTCATTACTATTATTTGTTCTTCTAAATATAGCTTCTATATGTTTTAAAAGAACAGGCATTGAAAATGGCTTTGTTATATAGTCATCTGCTAATTTATCAAAACCTTTTAACTGGCTTTCTTCATCTGTTAGTGCTGTTAATATGATAATTGGTATATTACTGTTTTTTCTTATCATTTCACATACAGTAAAACCGTCAATTTTAGGTAACATTATATCTAATAAAATTAAATCATAGTTATTTTTTTGTATAAAATTTATCGCATCTAATCCATCGTCTGCTGTTTCTACTTTATATTCTGCATTTTCTAAAAATGCTTTTATTATATTTTGTATGTCTTTTTCATCTTCTACTACTAATATTTTTTTCATTGCTTTTTCCTCCGAATGTATTATATATCTTAATTGTGTAGTTTTGGTGGAGTTTTGTAAAAAAAAATCAAAAAGAGAACCACTATTTCTAATGATTCTCTACACAATAAAATTATAAATTTATCCAAGTGCAACATCTAAAATCATCATTATAACAAAACCTATTGCAACACCGATAGTACCAATATTAGAATGTTCACCTACTTGTGATTCTGGTATCAATTCTTCAACAACAACATAAATCATTGCTCCTGCTGCAAAAGATAATAAATATGGTAATATAGGTGTTACAATTCCTGTAAGAAGAATTGTGATTATTGCTCCTATTGGCTCTACAATTCCAGATAATGTACCATATAAAAATGCTTTTGGCTTTGACATCCCTTCATTTTTTAAAGGCATTGAAATTATTGCTCCCTCTGGAAAGTTTTGTATTGCTATTCCTATTGATAATGCAAATGCACCTGCAAGAGTAATCGTTGTATTTTGTGCCAAAACTCCTGCAAATACAACTCCGACAGCCATTCCTTCTGGAATATTATGTAGGGTTACTGCAAGTACCATCATAGTTGTATTTTTTAATTTAGCTTTTATACCCTCTGGCTTTTTTGAATTTAAGTGCAAATGAGGTATTATACTATCTAAAACTAACAAAAAGATAATTCCAAATAAAAATCCTATAGCAGCAGGAATCCATGATACTATTCCTTGTTCTTCTGCCATTTCTATTGATGGTGTAATTAAAGACCAAATTGAGGCTGCTATCATTACTCCAGATGCAAATCCTAATAGCAACTTTTGTACTTTTGTGTTCATTTTATTTTTCATTAAAAACACCATTGTAGAACCTAATGTAGTTCCTAAAAAAGGTATTAAAAGACCTATTGCAATATTCTCCATATCAAACTCCTATCTAATTTAATTTCCATTCCATAGATTCTTGTTGTTTATTAACCATATCTTTAAATATACTATTTTTTCCTAATAGTTCTTTTGGAGAGCCTTGTTCTTTAACAACTCCATCTTTTAATAGAATTATTTTATCTGCGTTTGTAACAGTTCTCATTCTATGTGCAATAATTAATACAGTTTTATTCTTTACTAATTTTGAAATAGCTTCCTGAATTTCAGTTTCATTTTCAGCATCTAATGATGCTGTTGCTTCATCTAATAAAATTACAGGAGAATTTTTTAAAATTGCTCTTGCTATAGATATTCTTTGTCTTTCTCCTCCAGATAAATTGCAACCATTTTCTCCAATATAAGTATTATATCCTTCTGGTAAGTTTTTAATAAATTCATCACATTTAGCTTGTTTAGCTGCTTTTATTACTTCATCATCTGTTGCACCTTTTTTACCTATTCTAATATTTTCCATAACAGTATTATCAAATAAAGTTACATCTTGAAATACTATTGAATAATTATTTAGTAAAGTTTCTGGATCTATTTTGGATATATCTACTCCACCCAATAAAATTTTTCCTTTTGTAGCATCCCAAAATCTAGCACATAATTTTGATATAGTTGTTTTTCCTCCTCCTGATGGACCTACTAATGCTGTTACTTCTCCTTGTTTTGCTGTAAATGATACATTTTTTAATACTGTTTCACCTTTACTATATTCAAATTCTACATTTTTAAATTCTATATCATATCCATTTGTCTTTAATTTTTTACTTCCTTCTTGTAAAGGATAATCATAAAATTCGTTCATTCTTTCAATGTTTAATTTTGAAGAAATAATTGCTGCTAAATTAACTAATGTGTTATTCATAGGCTCATATATTCTTGAAACTACTAATAAAAACATAAAAAATGTTAATACGGTTATTTGATTGTTTAATAATAAATATGAACCAACTAATGCAACAGTTCCAATTCCAAATTTTAATAACAATGAAGAACTAATGACAAATATTGCTACACCTAATTCAGCAAATATATTTTTCTTTTCTACTTTTTTTATTTTCTTTGTTAATCCCTCTAAATATCTATCTTCACTATTATTGGCTTTTAAATCTCTTACTGTTTCAATACATTCTTGTATTCCTTCCGTACAATCAATTACTGCTTCATTTTTCTTTCTTGTAAATATATTTTGTACTTTTCCAGATGTTCCGACAATTATTAGTGCTATTGGTAATACCCATAAAGCTGCTAAAGCCATTCTCCAATCGAAGAAAAATAAACTAATTGCAATAATACAAGTTGAAATAATAGAGCCATAAAATTGAGGCATTATATGTGAAAAATTATGTTCTATTCTTTCACAATCTGTTAGTAACACACTTGTTAAGTCTGATAAATCTCTTTTTCCAAAGAAAGAAAGAGGTAACTTTCTTAATCTTTCAGCTAGTGATATTCTTCTTTTTCCACTTTCAATATATGTACTAAAAAATGTAGCATTATATTGAAAATAGTTACTTACATAAAGCAAAACTAAAATTCCTACAATTCCTATTCCATATATATAGTAGTGTGAAACTGGTATTATTCCGTTTAATAAATCGCTTACTAATAAATACAATAAGCCAACTGGAATCATTAAAATTAAATCTGTTATCGTACAGCTTATTGTGGATTTAATAAAGTCTTTTGCTCCCTGCTCGGTCAAAGCATATTTCTTCATTAATTTTTCTATCATACATTTTCACCTACTTTCCATGAAATTGAAGTTTGATAATTATCCCACATTTCTTTATATAATCCGTTTTTATTTAATAGTTCTTCGTGATTTCCTTCTTCTTCTATTTTTCCATTATTTAAAACATATATTTTATCTACATTTTTTATAGTAGATAATCTATGTGCTATCATTATTACTGTTTTATTTTTTGATAATTCCTCAAATGCTTTTTGTACTTGTATTTCATTTTCTGGATCAGCAAATGCTGTTGCTTCATCTAAAATAACTATTTTTGAATCTTTAAGCATTATTCTTGCTATATTTATTCTTTGTTCTTCTCCTCCAGATAGATATACTCCTTTTGTTCCAATTACAGTATCTATTCCTTTTGGTAATTTTTTTATTATATCATCACATTGTGCTAAATGTAATGCGTGTAAAACTTCCACTTTTGTAGCTTCTGGTTTTGCCATTTTTACATTTTCATAAATACTCGTTTTTAATAATTTACTATTCTGAAATACAAAAGATATTGTGTTCATAAGTTCTTTCTTTTCTATATCTTTTACATTAACATTACCAATTAGTATTTCTCCACTATCTACATCATAAAATCTTGAAATAAGATTTGCAAGTGTTGATTTGCCACTACCAGAAGGTCCAACTAATGCTACTGTTTGATTTGGTTTTATTTTTAAAGATATTCCATCAATAGCATTGTTTTTACTATTTTCATACTTGAATTTTACATCTTTAAGCTCTATTGAATTATCTTTTATTTCTACTTTACTTTCATTATTACTTAATGGTTTAATATCTAAAATGCTATGTATTCTTTGCAAACTATCTTCTACTAACATTTTATTTTCACTCATAAACATTACTTTACTTAATGTTGTACTAATTACTGGAGTAAATATTATATAAAATAACAAGTTCAAGAAAAATGTTTGATCTATTGTTCCTCTACCTACAATTATTAATGTAATTGCAATCAAAAATGCAAATACACTATTTATAAATGTTTGAAATTGTAACATGGGTTTTCTTGCTTTTTTAGTATATGACATACAGAAATTATCATAGTTATCAATAGAGCTTTTAAATTTTTTAAATGTATATACACTCTGTCCAAATGTTTTTACAACAGGCATACCTCTTACATATTCTACTGCTTGATTATTCATATCTTCTAACGCATCTTGATAGCTTTTCATATCATCTTGCATTGCTTTTCCAACCATTTTTGACATTGCCATAAATCCTAAAATTGTTGGAATTAAACTTACTAAACCTAGTTTCCAGTCAAATATAAACAATAAGACAATCATACATGTTGGAGTCGCTATTGCAACTGACATATCTGGTAATTGATGAGCTAAATATGTTTCTGTTGCCCCAGTTGCTTCTGATACAATTTTTCTTAACTTTCCTGTACCAATATCATCTATTTTTCCAATTGGTAATTTAGTTATGTGTTTTAATAATTTTATTCTCATATTTGATGCTATTCTAAAAGCAGACAAGTGTGAACACATTAAAGCAGAAAAATTCACAATCATTGCAAGTAAAGCAAATATAACAGCCATCCATCCATTATGTATCATATTGGTTGCATCTGCAAAATTTGGCATAACTTCTATAACTTCTTTTATAATAAGCCAAATATAAATAAATGGTACTAATGCTAAAATCCCACTTATAGCACCTAAAACAAGTGATAAGTAAGTTAATATTTTATACTTACCAGCATAAGACATTAATTCTTTAAAATTTTTGTTTTTCAAAACTCTCCCTTCTTTCTTTTGCCTTTTATACATAAAAAATAGGCATATTAATTAATAATATCACCTATCTTTATATACCTTTTATTCTTTTATTTCTACCCCAAACAGTCTTTGATGCTCCAAATGGACTTTCTGTTTTCTATATTCTACTGGTGAACATCCTAGTTTATCTTTAAAGACTTTTGCAAATTTACTGCTATTATCATATCCAACAATTCCTGCAATTTCACTTATATTTTTATTTGTTTCTTCAAGTAAATGTAATGCTCTATGTATTTTATAGTCTTTTAAATAAGTATAAATTGGCTCTCCATATATTTCTTTAAAATATATTTTTAATGGTGTAGTTCCAATATTATATTTTTTTGATAGCATTTCTATTGTTATCTTTTTATCTAAATTTCCTATTAAAAAATCATGTATCTTTTTAATTTTATCTACTTGTGCTTTTTCAATATATCTTTTCTTCTTATTTTCATTATTCATTGGTATTGTAGTAAAAACTAAAAGCAGTTCTAAAACTTTAATTTGAGCATATAATTTATTTTCTTCTGGATTTATATAATATAGTTCATCAAATATATGAACCATCTCTTTTATTGGTTTTAAAATTATTCCCATATTATTATTTAATAATACTGTTTTTAATTCTTTTATATTATCAATAATTTGGCTAAACATTGGAGGAATATTTTTTTCTAGTTCTTCTATACTTATTAAAAGTTCAATACCTTCATAATATCCTTTTGTAAATACTGCCTCTATTCTTTGAATTTTATTTATATTAGCTGAAATTTCGCCTTCTCCTAAAAAAAGTAATTTATCTTCTGGCATAGTACATTCAAATATTCCTCTTTTACAATAATTAATTTCTACATAATCTCTTTCAATATCTTTACTACTTGTTGGAGAAATTTCAGTATTAAATTTATTATATATTAAATCTAATCCAGGAAATAAATGATAAAATGTCATTTGACTTAATTCTTTTCCATCGTACATAGTAAATATACTTTTGTACTTATCATTATATTTCATTTGCATTTGTTCTGGATATATTTCTTTCATTTTCTTGCTCCTAACAAATTATTCTTTTTCTTTTAGATAATAATGTCTAATTGGTTTTAAATCATTATCTAATTCATAGCAAATTGGATTTCCTGTTTGTAACTCTAATTTTATAATATCTTCATCACTTATATTGTCTAAATATTTAATTAGCCCTCTTAAACTATTTCCATGTGCTGCTATAATTACTCTCTTTCCTTTTTCTATTTCAGGTTTAATATCTGTATTCCAATATTCTAAAACTCTTTTTATTGTATCTAATAAATTTTCTGTTTTAGGTAGTTCTTTCTCTGTTAATTCTTTATATTTCGGATCATTGCCTGGATACCTTTCATCTGTTATTTCTAATTCTGGTGGTCTTACATTTGTACTCCTTCTCCATAATAATACTTGTTCTGCTCCATATTTTTCTCTTGTTTCATCTTTATTTAGTCCTTGTAATGCCCCATAATGTCTTTCATTCAACTTCCAGCTTCTTTTAATTTCTATATTTTCTTCTCCCATTTCTTTTAATATATAATCTAATGTATCTTCTGCTCTTTTTAAAACTGATGTAAAGGCAATATCAAAATGAAAATTTTTTTCTTTTAATATTTTTCCAGCCTCTTTTGCTTCTTCAATACCTTTTTCTGATAATGGTACATCAGTCCATCCAGTAAATTTATTTTCTAAATTCCACGCACTTTGTCCGTGTCTTACTAAAACTAATTTAATCATAAACAATACCTCCTATAACTTTTTTATTTTTTCTAACTAAAATATTATCATAATTAAATTCTTTTTTCAAATTTATTTAGAAGCTAAAAGAGAATCACTATTTCTAATGATTCTCTCTCGAAAATAAAAGGGGATGTTTTGCGTGCTAATTGCTTCATCTACAATTAGCACTATACTAATTTACTGTTTTTGCATTTGAATATATTTGCTCTAACTTTTCATCTGGATAGTATTCATCAAAAAAATTATCTATATATCCATTAGCTGCAATATTATTTTTTCTTTCTAATTGTCTTGATCCAGCCATACCTGACATTACTATATCAAATGTTATAAACAATACTAAAAAAGCAGTTATAAATCTAAAATTTGTATTTTTACACCATTCATTTAAGCTACGGATAAGTGGTAATATAAATCTTACAAAAAGAACTCCACCTACTCCCCAATACAAACAATGTAATAAACTTGTTCTTCCATGTATATTGAATAATAAATTGCTATAATCCCAAGATATTGTTCCAAACCAAGTTTCTTGTAAATAAGAAAATAGATATTCTACTATTCCTCCTAGCAACATTGTTATAAAAAATATTTTTATATAGCTTTTCTTTCTTATATTTGAAATAACTAAATAATAAGCGACAAGACCTACTCCATATACTTGTATGAACGGTCCAAATAATAACCCCTGTCTTGATACAAAATGTCCGTTTTGTACTAAACCAACAATCATTTCTAAACCATAGCCTATTATACTACCTATTAAAAATATCCAAAATATTTTTGTTAGTTTTTGTATAATACTTTCTTTATCTACTATCATAATTGAATTGCTTGTTTCTTCCATACTCCAATTTTTTCTCCTCTTTATCTATTATAAATTACAATTCTTATGATTCTTTTTATTAATTCTTAATTTTTTATAAATTTTACTAGAGGATGTCTGTGCTAATTGCTTCAACTACAATTAGCACAGCTATTCTATTCTGCTTGTTTTAATATTTCATTAGCTTCTTCTTTTGTTAAAAATTTATTTTCTATCATCTTTTCCATTACTTGCCTTTGTCTTTGTTTTGCTAAATCTGGATTTTTAGTTGGTGCATAAACTGATGGTGCATTTGGAATACCTGCAAGTAATATACATTCGTAGTCAGTCATTTCATCTAACTCTTTATTAAAGTACCCCCTGCAAGCCTCTTTTACTGTATAGTAGCCATCTCCAAAGAAAATGTTATTTACATACAATTCAAATATATCTTCTTTTG
>CAMOBD010000061.1 GCA_946578345.1 uncultured Clostridium sp. | reverse complement strand
GATACGCCATCGACCCGACGAAGCTGGAGACGGAGCTTGGGTGGAAGCCGAAGTACACCTTTGATACCGGGATCCAGCAGACGATCCAGTGGTATCTGGAGAATGAGGACTGGTGGAAGCACATCATCAGCGGAGAATACACCCAGTATTTTGATAAAATGTACGGCGAACGCCTGGAAAAGTAGAGTGGAATGAGCAAAAAACAGAGAATTTTAAAGAGAGGATAACTTATGCTTTTCTTAAGATTTTTCAAAAGAGATGCCTGGCGATAAGAAGTACTCGCAAAATAAAGATATGATTTGTAGATATCTGGCAAAGTAAACTTATGATATCCCAATTTTGAAAAAAGAGAACTATGTCCGAAGAATTAAGCGACTAAACGAAATTATAATTCAAGGTGAATTTAAAACTTATAGAGTGAGAGGGAGGTCGTGAGAAAGAGACACATAACGGAACTGTAAGAAGGAAAGTTAAAAATGACTCGGATAGTCCAATAAAGCGTGTAATTATTTTACCGGAAGAGTTCTGTATCAGAGCCTCTTCATTAGTTTAATAACTGCTATTTTATTTACTATCGAGGCTATTATTTTGAATGCGTCTCAACTGATAGTTGGTAGCAAATTTTTACGAATGCTAAAAGTTGCCATCGGAGCCAATATAGAATGATTTTGGATAGATACCTATATTTGTATGGTCAGTCTGTAGACTTTTTTTGCTGATGACAAAAAGATAAAAAATAGCGGTTAGAAAGAACTTAAAGAGAAAATCCAGTATACAGACTACATTTATCATCTGTGGAGTTAATGCCTTTTAGCTGGAAATTTTTGGTGTCATCCGAGTGTGTTTAGTCGATTTATAAATCCTTAGAAAACGTGAAAATTCTGCGCGTTTGGCTATCTGGCAGATTATTTTAATAGTGACAGGGGAGAAGACAGAATTCCTTAAATTTCCTAATTTAATAATTTATTAAAAAAATCCTAAAATTTTTAGAAGCTGATAATCTATACTTGTGGTTTTCCTTATGATATAATAAAGTACGATGATTACAGAGCGATATTTTAAAAAGAAAGTTTTACTCATTTTTGGGTTTTTCAGTGATATCTGTAAAACGGACTCACCTGCTTTCAGCCGAAATCTTAGTCAAAACAGTCTTTTTACCGAAAATTAAGAAAAAAATAGCAGATGAAAGAGACTTTTTTGACACTCTTGGAACGGGAACTTAGGCGACAGAGAGGAAAGAGCAAATGGGCGCTTTATAATGTAGAGTCATATTGTATTGCTTAGTAATTTCAATATCTTTTACTGGAAAAACATTATTCCTGTATTAGAACATCTACCAGATATTAGTATTAAAGTCTTTATATCATAAGTTATTTTGGAGGTGAATTATGAAAGGAAGATTAGATATATGTGATGGTCTGCTGTTTTAAGATGAGTTTAGTATGTACTTGGGCCGTACTGCTCGACGAAAATACATTTTTTTAAAAGAGAGTTGACTTTGAAAAACTTATAAAGCTAGTTACATGAAAAATGGATTATTATCTGGAAAGTTTAAGTTACTATTCCAGTGAAAAGATAATTGGGAAAGAAGATATGCTGATAGGATAGTAAATGAACAGAGAGCATTGGGAAATTTTTAGATACGAAGATTCATGTGGAAATTAATTTTCATGATATTAAGAAACTGATAAGAAGTTAAAGGTGAAAGTATGGTAGATATCATCATTCCTATTTATAATGCGTATGACGATTTAGTAAAATGCATTGATAGTGTAAAAAAGTGGACGGATTTGGAGAAAAACCGTCTAATTTTAATAGATGACTGTAGTACGGATAAAAGGATTCGTCTCTATTTGAAGTCTCTCGAATCTAATAATGTAGTGTGTATTTTTAATAAAGAGAATAGGGGATTTTCTGGCAATATAAATTTGGGTATGATGCAGTCAAAAGAAAACGATGTCATTCTCTTGAATTCTGATACTATTGTCACAAGAAGATGGTTGGAGAAAATTGTAGAGTGTGCATATGGCGATAAATCAATAGCAACGGTTACGCCACTATCTAACAATGCCACATTATGTTCTGTCCCTAAATTTTGCGAGGAGAACACTATTCCCAAAGGTTTTACAATAGATAGTTTTGCTGAACTAATAGAGGAGACTAGCTTGAATATGACCCCAAAGATTCCTGTAGCTCACGGATTCTGTATGCTTGTTAAAAGAGAAGTAATACGAAAAATAGGAATGTTTGATGCGTTGACATTTGGACGTGGCTACGGAGAGGAAAATGACTTTTGCCATCGTGCGGAGCAGGTGGGATATTACCATGTAATGTGTGACAATACTTTTATCTTTCACAGAGGGACTTCTTCTTTTTTGAGTGAAGAAAAAAAACAGTATATTGAAGAACACGATAAAATCCTAAGGGTCAGATATCCTGAGCAAGTACAAAAAGTTGCAGAATACTGTCGCGACAATCCAAACAGTGTAATTTTTGAAAATGTAAAAATTTTTTGTGGATTAAGATGTAATAATAGAAAAAATATTTTATACCTTGTTCAGTCAGATTTTAGAGAGGGTGCAAATGATAATGTAGGTGGGACTCAGCTTCATGTAAAAGATTTGACTATAGGATTAAAAGATACTTATAACATTTTTGTAGCAGCTAGAGACTATAATTATTTAAATGTGACTGGATATATTGGAGAAAAGGAATATTTCTTTAAGTTTTATATTGGAGAAATACCAAAATTTCCGGTTTTCTATGATAAGAAAATGGCTGCTTTATATGGACAAATTTTGGATATATTTCGGATTGAGATTGTTCATATTCATCATACTTATGGATTGACGTTGGATTTATATAGGCAAGCTTATGATCGAAAAATTCCTATTTATGTTACATTGCATGATTATTATTCAATATGTCCTAATATTAAAATGTTGAATCAGAATAATGAACTATGTATAGGAGTTGATACAGAAGAAAAATGTAGTATATGCTTAAACGCACAATATGGCCTTTCTAAATCAGTAAACTATATAAAGATTTGGCGAGAGGAGCATGTAAAAGCGTTGAACCTTGCATCTGGAATAATAGTTCCCTCCAAAAGTGCAGAACAGGTTATACTCTCCTATTATGAGTGCTTGAAAAATAAAATATATGTAATTGAGCACGGATTAAAAGAATTTCACAAGATTAAAAAAGGTGGAGAATTAGATAAAAAGTTTCGAGTAGCTTTTTTGGGAGGGATTAGTCCGGCAAAGGGAAGTGACATAGCATACCAGTTAATAAAAAAGAAATCTGCTGATATAGAGTGGTACCTATTTGGTATTTATGGTCACAATAAATTGTCTATGCTTTCCCAAAAGAATTTTTATAAAATAGGAAAATATGACAGAAATGATTTGCCAGATTTGTTGGAGAAGTATAAAATAGATTTGATTTGCATTTTTCCTATATGGCCTGAAACTTTTTGCTATACAGTATCAGAAGCTGTGGCATGCGGTATACCGATTTTAGCAACGGATATTGGTGCGGTTGGAGAGAGGGTTAGAAATATGGAGGCCGGTTGGTTAGTGCCACTAGATGAAGCTCCCGAACACGCTATAAATATAATAAATATGTTAAAAAGTAAGGGAGAGATATACCAAAAAAAAATCGAATCCTTAGCGTCGAAAAAAAATAAAAGCATCAAAGATATGTGTGGTGAATATATAAATCTATATTCGAGAGAAAAGTTTGAGTGTGTTGGAAATAAAAATATTACAACACAATTTGCTGTTGAAGCTTATATGTGGGCTAATAAAGAAAAACTGCAATCTTTTGGAGACTTTAGAGAAATTATGGAGAGACTAGAAAGCGCAGAGCAGCGCTTGCAAGAAGTGACAGGTTCAGTTACCTATAAAACAGTTTTGGCTTTGTCTGGAGTTAACATTCCGTTTCGCAATACTATTAAAAAATTTTTATACAGGTTTTATGGCTTTTTAAAATAATATACAATAAGTAGGTGTAAAAATATGATGTTTTTAAAATCATGGAGAAAATATTTCATTCTGATTATAGCTTTTTTGGGAGTATCCGGAGTACTTTATTTTTGTGGAGGAAAAGAAATTAGATACCAAAAAAAGGCAACTCCTATGATTGAGGTTAATGGCTCTGTTCCAGAAATTAATGTTAATACAACAATATGTCAAAGATTTAAGACAGATGATGATTTTATAGAAAAAATGACACTAAGAATTGGCACATATGGCAGAGAATGTTCTGGCATTGCGCTACTAAAAATAATAGATGAAGAAAGTAATCAGATATTGGCAGAGCATAAGATCGATACTTCGCTATTAAAGGATAATACAACTTATGAGTGGGAGTTTGAAGAACCAATAAAGGTTTTTGGGGGAGAGGACTTATTCCTACAAGTTACGTCAGATTCGCAAGAAGGGAAGGGAATCACTTTATATTTTAATCAGAATACAAACGAACAAGGAACTGAGTTATATGTAAATGGACAAGCGGTTTCCGGAGAAATTGCCTTTAGTATTCAGACATTAAAAGACTATTTTTTTGGGCGTAATTATTGGTATATAACATTCGGGGCTTTAAGTATACTAGTTGGATACTGCATAGTTTCAGATTATAAAAAAAGGAGGGGTAAGGTTACCCTTCTTGTAAAGATGCAAAGAGTTTGGGAGAAGTATAAATTTTTAATTAAACAATTAATTCTGAGAGACTTTAAAACGAAATATAAAAGATCAGTATTGGGATATATTTGGAGTTTTTTAAATCCATTATTATCGATGATAGTTCAATATATAGTTTTTTCTACTATTTTTAAATCTGATATTGATAATTTCCCGGTGTATTTGCTGTCAGGAATTATATTATTTAACTTTTTTGCTGATGCCGTGAGTCAAGGGTTAGTAGCCATAGTAGCTAATTCATCGCTGATCACAAAAGTATACGTACCTAAATATATTTATCCAGTTACAAAGGTATTTTCTACGTCAATTAATTTGTTAATATCTATAATTCCTCTGTTCATTATTATGTTATTAACAAAAGAAAATTTTACAAAGGCTATTTTCTTATTGCCATTTCCGATATTATGTTTGCTAGTGTTTAGTATCGGATTATCACTTGTACTTTGCTCAGCGATGGTTTTTTTTAGAGATACTCAATATTTATGGGGAATTCTTAATTTGGCATGGACATATGCTACCCCTATTTTTTATCCAGCAAATATTATTCCAGAGAAATATGTATTTATTCAAAAGTTAAATCCTTTATTTCATTATATCAGCTTTGTCAGAACTCTTCTTATTGCCGGAGAATCACCAGCGGCCATAGAGTATTTCTATTGCATGATGTTTTCTTTAATTATGTTGCTAATAGGAATAATTATTTTTAAAAAGACACAAGACAAATTTATTTTGTTTATCTAGCAGGAGAAGTATATGGTACGTGTTGAAAATGTTTCAATGAAGTTTAGGATGGCTAACGACAAGATTTTAAGCTTGAAAGAATATGTAGTGGCCATATTGCAGAGAAAGTTAGTATATGAAGAACTGGAAGTATTACAAAATGTATCCTTTGAGGTGAAAAAGGGTGAAGTTATAGGAATTATCGGGAAAAATGGAGCGGGAAAGAGTACACTATTAAAAATAATAGCAGGTGTTATGAAGCCAACAGAGGGAAGGGTGATTGTAGAGGGAAATATAGTTCCTATGCTAGAATTAGGAGCCGGTTTTGACCCTGAGTTAAGTGGAAAAGAAAATATATATTTAAATGGGGCAATCTTAGGCTATGATTATGAATTTCTCAAAAAGAAGTATGATGAAATTGTTGATTTTTCAGAACTTGAACAGTTTATTGATATGCCTATTAGAAATTATTCCTCAGGAATGCTTATGCGATTAGCTTTTTCTATTGCAACTATAGTAAAACCTGAAATTTTAATTGTGGACGAAATTTTGGCAGTTGGTGATGAAGGATTTCAAAGTAAAAGCAAAACAAAAATGATGGAGTTAATGGGAGGGGGAACTACAGTATTATTTGTATCACATAGCATAAGGCAAATTGAAGAAATGTGTGATCGAGTGATTTGGCTAGATAGCCACAAGGTAAAAATGATTGGTGAGGCAAAGCAGGTTTGCGAAGCATATAGAAATTATTGGATGTGATTAACTGAGGAGACAAATAAAGATGGAGACGAAAAAAAATACAATAAGTTTTTTCTTCTCTTGCAGAGGAGAAGACTCAAGTGCTTATATTAAATATTTGCTTACTCAGGTAAATAAGTTGTCTGAAAGGATGTGCGTTATTTCTCTAAACACTTCTCGTCAAACTGACGATGCAAGTGAAACAATAAAAAGAACTGGTTTGGTTGATAATTTGGAATCAATAGTGAAAATTATACTAACTCAAAGTAAAGATTACGATAGAGTTATAGTGTTTAATGATGCCTTTTATGGACCTCTTTACGATCTGAAGAAAGTCGCAGTTGCTTTAGAAGACGAAAGTTTTGACATATGGAATTTAGACTTTTTTGGTCATTTGACAGTGTTTGATATAAAAATATTATTGAATAGAGAACTATTATTTTTAGAAAAGTTAATTGATTTGCTGGGGTCTTTTAAAATTGATATGAGCAAGGAAGAAGACTTAATTGATTTAATCCAAAGTAAACATTATAGTTATTTTTCTTTGCTATATGGCAATTGCCGTGACATAAGAAGATATACAGATTTGCATTTTCCTTATAATTTGTTGAAAAAGAGAAATATAATTTTGCCAAGAGAAAGCATTGACTTAGCAGATGAAGATACTTTGAGAAATGAAGGCGGTGAGCAAAATTCCCTCGCGCTAAAATATATAAAAGAAAAAACAGATTATGACCCAAATCTTATACTGTCAGATTTAATCAAAAGTTATGATTTATCTGTATTACGAAGAAAATTGAATTTGAACTACATTTTAAATGCTAATGTAGTAAACTGTAGAGATCTTAGTGCCTCTAAAGTTGCGATTATTATTCATAGTTTTTATGAAGACCAAGTGGACTTGCTTCGAAATTATGTAAAAAGAATTTCAGAAGATATTGACGTATTCATTACTTGTTCAGATGAGAACAAAATATTACATCTTACAAACGTAATTGGAAATCAAAGAAAAATAAAAATTGTAAAAGTAGAATCAAGAGGAAGAGATTTATCAGCACTGCTAGTTGGGTGCAAAAAAATAGTCCGAGATTATGATTATATTTGTTTTACACACGATAAGAGGACTTCAGGAAAAATAGGAACGGCAACTGTGGGGCAATCATTTATGTATATGATTATGGAAAACTTGATAGCATCTGACGCATATGTGAGAAATGTTATCCACCTTTTTGACAATAACAAGTTATTAGGTCTACTAGCGCCTCCAAGCCCAATGCATGCGTGGTATTTTTCTTCCATCGGAAATGAATGGACCATGAATTTTGAAATGGCGATGCATTTAAAAGAGAACCTGCATTTGAACTGTCATATGTCTCTTGAGGAACCTCCTTTTGTCTTGGGAAGTGCATTTTGGTTTAGACGGGAGGCACTAGCTCCGTTATTTGAAAAAAATTTTACTTATACAGATTTCCCAGAAGAGCCACTGGCATCGGATGGAACTTTTAGTCACGCTTTAGAAAGGTTATTTCCATACGTGGTGCAAAGTAAAGGCTTTTTTTGCGGATGTGTAATGACAGAAAAATATGCAGCAATTGAAATTAATAATTTGAATTATATGCTGGTTAAATTAGTTTCAACTTTTCAAAGGCAAACATTTCCATACCAAGAAAGAACATTTCAAGCATTGTTGGAGCGGGTTGAAGAAGGGGCTGTACCTGATAAATCAGTAACTGGAAAAAAATCAGTACTGTCTGGGCTATTTATAGATTTCGGTGAGGGATTCAGTGAAAAAGATTGCTTAAGGAGGATGGTTCAACTTGGCTTAAATGGCGAATATTCTGTGAAATATTCAGTTGATAATAATGTTCCGGTGAAAAGAATGAGATTTGATCCTGTTGAAAATCAACGTTGTGTTTTTACGGTTAAACAAGTTTTGGTAGATAACTTGCCGGTATTATTTACGGGCTGTAATGGTGTAAAAATAAATAGAGAGACTTTTGCATTTATAAAGAATAAAGATCCACAATATTATTTGGATATTGAATGTGATTTTTTGCATACGTTTGAGGTGAAAGGTAAAATATTATTATTGTGATGGGAGGAGAGAAAAGTGAAAATAGTAAATGAACAAGTCCCTCTTTTTTCAATAATAATAGCTCATTATAATCAACATAGTTTATGGAAAACTTCCCTATTATCTGTACTCGAACAAAAGTATGAGAAAATTCAAATTATTTTTGCTGATGATCATAGTGATAATTTTGATATTTTTGAGGTTGAATGCTTTATAAAAAAGCACGCGAATAGTAATTTGATTGATTTTAAAATATTGCAGATGCCTAGAAATGAGGGGACCGTTAAAAATTTAAATTGTGCATATCAATACTGTAAAGGGACATATCTAATGTTTATAGCAGCTGACGATGCACTATATGATGAGAATGTATTAATGAATTATGCTCACTTTCTAAATAAAAAAAGAAAAGGGGTAATTGGCATTTATGCAAGAAGTTTGAAGTGTAATGTTAAACTTGAGAGTTTGAATGAAGATTATATCCTAAAAGAAAAAGCAATACTTATGAACGGATTGTCAGCTAAGGAACAATATCGATTATTGACTCAGTGGTGTTGTATTCCGATAGGAGCAACGGCATTTAGAAAGGAAATATTTGATAGATATGCGCCTTTTGATTTATCATATGTTTTAATCGAAGACTGGCCATTTTTTTTGCGAGCGACGCGAGAAGGTGGTAAATTCTTATTTTGTGATTTTCCAGCATTGCTTTATCGTGAAGGTGGTGTCTCACGTCCTTTAGAGAAAAGAACCCGTACGTTGACTGTAGAAAAATGCTTTAATGATCATTTGAGAGTATATGAGAAAGAAATTTGGCCATATAGTAAAATGCTTTCTTATAGGGAGCTGGAAGAAATGCTATCGAGATATGATCGAGATAGAACAGAAATAGTTGAAATCTTAGGCAATGTAGTTATGGAAAAAAGAATAAATTATTTAATAAGAGATTGGAGAATTGCTGGAATTATTATGAAAAAATTGTATTTACAGCTAAAAAGCTATTTATTTAGCCCCTTTATTTAATTATAGGAAAATCTTTGTTCTGGACATGTGGGAATTATAGTATTATTATATTAGGAAAGAGAACTACTATAATGAAAAAGAATATAATAAGAATTATGAATGGGAGGAAATTAAAATGATTCAAAATACGAAGATGATTAGATTACCGCACCATGATGACAATTATGGGTCGTTAGTACCAATCGAAGAAAACTGTGACATACCGTTTGGAATTAAGCGAGTATATTATATTTATGACGTTCAAAATGGCGTAAGACGGGGATTCCACTCACATAGAGACCTAGAGCAGATTTTGGTTTGTGTACATGGAAAAGTAAAGATACTTGTTAAAACACCACTTGAAGAAGAAGTAATTCAGTTGGATGATCCTAGAAATGCATTATGGATCGGACCTATGGTGTGGAGAGAAATGTATGATTTTTCTGAAGACGCTGTTCTTTTAGTATTGGCCAGTGAGCACTATAAAGTCTCAGATTACATAAGGGATTATGCAGTATATAAAAGAGAGGCGAAAAAATGGTTTAAATTAGAAGACGAGACTAACTATTAGAGAAAGTCAATAGTTAAATTGAAAAAGATCAAACTTTTAT
>CAMOBD010000060.1 GCA_946578345.1 uncultured Clostridium sp. | reverse complement strand
CAATAGCAACAATTCAAAAAGGAATAGATACTACTAAAACAGAATTAAACAATGGAGAAGAACAAATAAAAAATGCGAAAAAAGAGCTTGAGAGTAGTGAAAAAACATTGGAAAGTACAAAAAAATCAACATATTCTCAACTAAATCAAGCTGAACAGGAATTGGAAGATGGACAAAAAGAAGTTGATGATGGTAAGAAAGAGTTAGAAGACTCAAGAAAAGAATACGAAAAACAGATTGAAGAAGCAGAACAAAAGTTATTAGATGCAAAAGAAGATTTAAAAAAGATAGAAAGACCTGAATGGTATGTGCTAGACAGAGAACAAAATACAGGTTATGTTAGCTATGTTCAAGACACTGATAGAATTGCAAAAATAGCAGAAGTATTTCCAGTAGTATTCTTTTTAGTAGCTGCATTAATGAGTTTGAACTCAATGTCAAGAATGGTAGAAGAAGAAAGAGTTCAA
Organism: uncultured Clostridium sp.; assembly: GCA_946578345.1. Taxonomy (GTDB): domain Bacteria; phylum Bacillota; class Clostridia; order TANB77; family CAG-508; genus CALXVA01. The sequence goes on along the minus strand of CAMOBD010000060.1, from coordinate 9,514 downwards.
ATAGGTACCTTAAAAGCATTAGGATATAGCAAACTTCAAATTTCTCTAAAATATTTGGTGTACGCATTTTTAGCCACAATAATTGGAGGAGAAATAGGACTTTTAATTGGATTTAATTGGTTACCAAAGATAGTTGCTGACATGTATGCAATGGTGTATGATGTTCCAGAAGTTATATTAGAATATAATATGGAATTTGCTACAATAGGAATGGCTTTCGCAATGATTTGTACAGTAGGAGCAACAATTTATACTTGTGCAAAAGAATTAATACATAATCCAGCAACACTAATGAGGCCAAAATCTCCAAAACCAGGGAAAAGAGTAATATTGGAAAGAATCCCATTTATATGGAAACGTTTGAACTTCACTGCAAAAGTTACAGCTAGAAATATTTTTAGATATAAAAAGAGATTTTTAATGACAATAATAGGAGTATGTGGTTGTACAGCACTTATTATAGCAGGTTTTGGTATAAGGGATGCAATATCAAACATGATACCAATGCAATATGGAGAAATATATAAATATAATATAAACATAACATTAAAAGAAGAAAAGAAAGAAGACGAATTACAAGAACTAGAAAACAAAATTCTAGAAAATGAAGATATTACAGAAGTATTGGGAGCCAATATCCAATCTGTAAAAATATTAAAAGATGACAATAATCAAAATATTCAATTAATCGTACCTAATGATGTAAATAAATTAGATAACTTTATTTCGTTGAGAAGTAGAACTAATAATGAAGAAAAATACACATTGGATAATTCTGGAGCCATAGTAACAGAAAAACTGGCACAACTTTTAGATTTAAAAGTAGGAGACACAATTACAATAGAAAATGGAGATGGAGATAAAGCAGAAGTACAAATATCACATATAACAGAAAATTATTTAATGCACTACATATATATGTCACCAGAACTATACAATACAATTTATGATACAAAAATAAATTCAAATGTATTGCTTGCAAAAACAAATGAAATGACAGAAGGACAAGAAAATGATTTGGGCGCAATATTATTGAAGGATAAAGATAATATATCTGGTGTTGACTTTACATCAGTGACTAAAGATATGTTCTCGACCGTTATGGATAATATGAATGTAGTAGTTTGGATACTAATTATATCAGCTGGACTTCTAGCATTAGTAGTATTGTATAATTTACTAAATTCAAATATAAGTGAACGTATAAGAGAACTTGCAACAATAAAAGTATTAGGATTTTATGATAATGAAGTATATAACTATATAGGAAGAGAGACAATAATCCTTACAATCTTAGGAATGTTAGTAGGACTTGTAGGAGGATATTTCTTAACAATATATATACTTAAAACATGTGAGTTAGATATGCTTATGTTCGATCCTAAAATACAAATTTGGAGTTACATTTTGGGAATAGTAATAACAACATTTTTTGCAGCTATTGTAAACATCGTTACATACTTCTCACTAAAGAAGATTGATATGATAGAAAGTTTGAAAAGTGTAGAATGAGAGTCCCTATTTTCCCACTCGTCGGAAACTGGGGACAGGCCTTTTGGCGACACTTGTCTGATTAGAGCACAAGCCTCAAAAAAGCCTAAAATAGGTATTGACAAGAATGGAAAATTATGATAAAATTATTACTCGTAAGCCGCCTGGGTCGGGCAACTAAATGTTAGTTTAACTAACTGCCTTGTATTTTATGCTTAGCGAGTATACATATAAGAGGAGGTGTACATATAATGTACGCAATAATTGAAAGCTGTGGAAAGCAATACAAAGTAGCAGAAGGAGATGTAGTATTCTTCGAAAAACTAGATGTTGAAGAAGGTAAAAAAGTTACATTCGATAATGTAGTTTTAGTATCTGATGACAAAAAAGTAGAAGTAGGAGCTCCTTATGTAAAAGGTGTTAAAGTTGAGGGAAAAGTAGTTTCTCATGGAAAAGGAAAGAAGATTTTAGTTTATAAATACAAAGCTAAAAAGAACTACAGAAGAACTCAAGGACATAGACAACCATATACAAAGGTTGAAATAACCAAAATAAAAACAGCTGCTGAAAAAGCTGAAGCTAAGACAGAAGCAAAAGCTGAAACAAAAACAGCAACAAAATCAGCAGAAAAGAAAACAGCTACAAAAACAGCAACAGCAAAAAAAGAAACTGCAAAAGCTTAATTTAAGTAGTTGGAATAGGAGTGGAAGTAATTAAAATTGAATACTCCTAGAATAATCACACACAATAAATGTGAAGTTTATTAAAAAAGTAAAAATAGAGATTTAAATCAAAATCAAAACCGAAGGGAGTTGAGATAAATGGCTCATAAAAAAGGTCAAGGTAGTGTTAAAAACGGTAGAGATAGTGAATCAAAACGTTTAGGTCTTAAAAGAGCAGATGGACAAATAGTTCCAGCTGGAAACATCTTAGTAAGACAAAGAGGCACAAAATTCCATCCAGGAACAAACGTTGGTATAGGAAGTGACGACACTTTATATGCTAAAATAACTGGAAGAGTTAAATTTGAAAGATTAGGAAGAGATAAAAAACAAGTTAGCGTTTATCCAGTAGAGGAAACAGCTACAAAATAAACACAAAAAACCGGCAATTCATTGTCGGTTTTTTGTCGAAGTCATACCAAATCCTCCATGCTGTATAGTCCATTCTTCTTGGTAATGATAAACTTTGCGGCATGGAGAGCTCCTTCGACGTAAATATTTCTAGAGTGTGCTGTATGTGTGATTTTTAAGGTTTCATTTTCTCCTAAATAGAGCACAGTGTGTTCTCCAACTAAGTTTCCACCTCTAATAGATGAAAAGCCAATTTCATTATATGTATTTCGTGGTTGTGCAATCCTATTATAAACATATGTATATTTGTTATTAGTTTTCTTATTTATTTTGTCAGCTATCATAAGTGCTGTACCACTTGGTGCATCTGCTTTATTTCTATGATGTTTTTCGACAATCTCTATATCTACATTATCTAGTTTTTCTGCTAGCATAGCAGCTAGGTTTGAAAATATACTAATTCCATAGGACATGTTTGACGATTTGAAAATAGGTATAGCTTCTGAATATTCTTTGATTTTGTTTTCTTCCATGCTATTAAAGCCAGTGGTTGCAATAACAATTGGTACTAAGTTTTCTACGGCATATTCAAGTGCAACAAAAGTAGAGCATGGTGTAGAAAAATCGATTATGACATCAGGTTTGATTAACAAATCATCATATAGTGTAACATTATCTTTGTCTATTTTATATAAAATATTGAAATCAGAAGAGCATTTATTTATGTGGTTTATAACTGCTTTTCCCATCTTACCTCTATATCCATTAAGCAATATATTTATCAAAAAATCACAACCTTTCAAAGAAAAAAGATATAACATAAACTGTTATATCTCCATATATTAATATATATTCTAAACAATCCTAAAAAATATCATACTCAAGAAAATATATGCGTATCTATAAAAAGTTTTTTGGCTTAGCTTATTCTTTATGTATCGATATGTTTCAAGGCAAGCACTGTATTTATCCATTACAGTTACTATATATGACTCTCTGTACTTTGGTAATCCGAATGTTACAGGCCACATATGTTTTGCGATAACATCTTTTTCAATCTCATTTAGCTCAAACAATTCACTTGCATTTTTCAAAGCAATTTGTGGATGGACAAATGCATGAAGCCCAGGAAGTTCAATATTTCTATACTTTTTTCTCCAATCATACAAAAACAAATCATGAATCATAGCAGCACGAGTAGCAGATACGTAATCTAATTTCATCTTTTTACATGCAATATATGTATAATATGCAACTTGCATGCAGTGCTGATAGCAAGAAGTATTACAATGTTGTCTAAAATTCTTCATTTGCTTTACAGTATCATTTGAAATGATATCTTGGATAATCTCAAAAAATTCAGTTAACTGATACTTTTTATCCATATTTGAATGGATATTCTTATCTGAATAATTTTCTATGTCAAACCCTATCTCAGTATAAATATCTTGTGTGTCTTTTTCAAGTTTATTTTGTCTAAAAAGAGAAAGCTTTTTCACAATATCCTCCATATATAATTATATTAATTACTGTATAATATAATTATAGCATGTAAATACAGAAATGTGAAGAAATTAAGAAAATTTTAATAAGTGGAAAATTATGCTATAATTCAAACTCTTTTAAGGCTACATCTAATTTTTCTTTGTTTTTCTCAGATAATTCAACTAAAGGAAGTCTTGGAATGCCACAGTCAAAACCTATTTTGTTCATAGCATATTTTATAGGAATAGGATTAACTTCTGTAAACAATGCATTAATCAAAGGGATTGCATAGAGTTGTGATGCACATGCTTTTTGCCAATTCCCAGATAGATAGTCAGTAACCATATTGTGGACAAATTTAGGATGTATGTTAGATAATACAGATATAACACCTAAGCCACCAAGGGAAAGGATGGGGACGATTTGTTCATCATTTCCAGAATATATTGCAAGTTCGTCTTGGCAAAGGTGTGCGATTTTTGCGACCTGAGCGATGTTTCCACTTGCTTCTTTTATGCCCACTATATTAGGTATTTTAGAAAGTTCCAAGCAAGCTTGAGGTTCAATATTTATTCCAGTTCTGCTTGGCACATTGTATAAGATAATTGGAAGTTTTACACTTTGGGCAATTTCTGAATAGTGCTTTATAAGCCCAGCTTGAGTCGTTTTATTGTAATAAGGTGTAACAATAAGAAGACCATCTACTCCAACACTTTCTGCGTATTTAGACATAGAAATTACATCTTTTGTGTTGTTCCCACCAGTTCCAGCAATAATAGGAACTCTTCCATTAGCAACTTTTACACTAAAATCAATTACAGACTTTTTTTCTTCTGAGCTCATAGTAGAAGATTCGCCAGTAGTACCACAGATTATTAAACTATCAACTCCTTCTAAAATTTGAAATTCTATTATTTTCCTAAGTTCTTCAAAGTTAACACCATCATTTGTAAAAGGGGTAACTAGTGCTGTTCCACAGCCTTTAAAAATGACTTTTTTCATACAACCTCCATTTCTAAGCAAGTTGATGCTTTAGCAAATTCTAATAAAAACTTTTAAATTTGAAACATAAGTTATTTCAAAATTTTAAAGTCTTTTTATTAAATATATGGAATTTCTATTAAATATATGTTGAATTAAATAGATTTGAAGAAACAAAAAAGTAAAAATAAGGAATCTTAATTTTGACACGATCAGTATTGCAAATGCAAAGTGGACTGAGTACGGATTGACATAATTTGCAAAAAATATTATAATTAAGTATAGCATCCAAAATTTTATTTTACTAAGGAGGGTCATTAATATGACTATACGGCAGACTTTACAGGAGAAAGCTTTGCTGAAGAATGAAACAATAAACCAAATGTTGCTTCAGGAAGTTTCTACAAGAGAGGAACTTACAAAGCATGTATGGAAGATTACGAAAGAAATCTTCCATAGCTTTAGTTCCATTGATGCTTTGATCTTTGGAACAATCACGGTGGCCATCGAAAAAGAGGAGAAAGGATGGAATTTTAGGATTATCCTTGGTGACTTCGATGACAGAAAAGAAATCGAGAGTAAAGAGATGTTCATGAAGACAAGTTGTGACGAGCTTGACATGCAAGCTTTAAAAGCTGTAGCTAAGCAAGAGGGCCTTATATTTGTTCCTCTTGAAGAGAGTGTAGGGTGTGCTTTCACCTTGAAAAACGTTTGACCTATAATATGGGTTGGATGCCAGGAATTAATACTTTTTTAAGGAGGTCATAAAAGTTGTAATTTATGACCAAGAAGCCGAATATTATGATTAAGACTCGGCAAATGCAGGGAGCTCTAAAAGTAGAGCTCCTATATTTTATAAAAAGCAACAAATATGAACAGCTATTCACATTTATTAAAACTATTGTAAAAGTATGAAAAAAATGGTAAAATAGTTATGGCCTTTAAAGCTGAGTTTACAATCCAAATAAAAACAATCCGAAAATCGATTATATATAAAGCCTTATGGAGTATTACAATAAAGTCCTAAAATGGGCAAATCATTAAATTTTGAAGAAAGGAGATTATGGTTATTTATATTATTAAATATCATATAAAGTAGAAATGTTAGAATTAATAGATATATGTTTTTCAAGGGACAATAAAAACATACTAAAAAACGTAAATTTAAAAATAGACAATAACAAGATGATTGTTATCACAGGGCCAAATGGTTCTGGAAAATCAACACTTGCAAAAATTATTATGGGAATTGAAACACCGGATTCAGGCAAGATAATTTTTGATGGAGAAGATATAACAAAGCTATCTATAACAGAAAGAGCAAAAAAAGGAATAGGTTTTGCTTTTCAACAACCAGTTAGATTTAAAGGTCTAACTGTAAAAGATTTAATAGAAATATCAGCAGGAAACAGCATTAAGGTGTGTGATGCTTGTGATGTGCTAGCTGATGTTGGACTTTGTGCACAAGAATACCTAAATAGAGAAATAAATAGCGGACTTTCTGGAGGAGAGTTAAAAAGAATTGAAATAGCAATGCTTGCAGCCAAGAAGTCTAAGCTTACTATTTTCGATGAGCCAGAGGCAGGTATCGACTTATGGAGCTTTAATAATTTAATATCAGTATTTGAAAAAATGCATGATGATATTAAAGGCTCAATAGTAATTATATCTCATCAAGAGAGAATACTAAATATAGCAGATGAGATAGTATTAGTGTCAAATGGCAAGGTGGAAAAGCATGGACCAAAAGAAGAAATGTTACCACAAATTTTTGGAAAGATTAGACCTTGCCATAAGATGAAGGAAGTTACTATTTAATGGTATTAAATTAAGCATGTCCTGCAACGGGAGTTCTAATTAAAATAGGTTCACTCCGTCCCGACGGAGCTCCCTGCTCCGTTCACCTATTTTAATTTAGAAACTCCCTGCGCGGACTTTAAGTACATATATACCATTAAATAGTAAGGGAGAAAGGAGAATTAGATGGATAAAATAGAGAAAGATTTGTTAAAGCAAATTGCAGATATAGAGAAGACACCAATGGGAGCATATAACATTAGAGAAAATGGAAAAGGTGTTGCAAGAAACACTACTGCAAATATTGATATAGTAACAAAACAGGACAAGCCTGGAATTGATATAATCATAAAGCCAAATACTAAAAATGAAAGTGTCCATATACCAGTTATATTAACACAAGGTGGACTTAATGATTTAGTATACAATGACTTTTACATAGGAGAGAATGCAGATGTGGTTATAGTTGCTGGATGTGGAATTCATAATAGCACATGTGATACAGCTCAGCATGATGGAATACATACATTTCACTTAGCAAAAGGAGCAAAAATAAAATATATTGAGAAACATTATGGAGAGGGAGAAGGAACTGGAGATAGAATTTTAAATCCTCAAACCATAATAAACCTAGATGAAAATGCTTCAATGGAAATGGAGTCAGTGCAAATAAAAGGTGTTACATCTACAATAAGAGAAACATATGCAAATATGAAAAAAGGAAGTAGCTTAGTTATTTCAGAAAGAATTATGACTACAGGCAAACAAACAGCTAAAACAATTTTTGATGTAAACTTAGATGGAGAAGATTCAAGTGTACATGTTGCATCAAGGTCAGTCGCAGAAGACGATTCAGTACAAGAGTTTATATCAAATGTAAAAGGAAATACAAAATGTTTTGGACATGTTGAATGTGATGCAATAATTATGGGAAATGCAAAAGTTATATCAGACCCAAAAATCGAAGCGAATGATGTTGATGCAAGCTTAATACATGAAGCAGCAATTGGTAAGATTGCAGGAGAGCAACTTATAAAGCTTATGACACTTGGATTAACAGAAAAAGAAGCAGAAGAGCAAATTATAAATGGATTCTTAAAATAATTTACGCTTGGGGACACTCCTAAAGTGTCAAATAAAATTGACAAAAAGGAGTGTCCCCAAGCGTAAAAAAGGCAGTAGAACCTAAGAACAAAGCAGCCTTTCAACAATTTGTACTGCGTTTGTTGCAGCACCTTTACGAATATTGTCTGCAACAACCCAAAGATTAATACCAGATTTAACACTATAGTCTCTACGAATTCTACCTACAAATACTTCATTATGACCACATGCATTTATAGCTAATGGATATTTGAAAGTTATTTTATTGGCTGAGTTGTTCTTTATGTTATCTAAATCTTTGTTAGAAAATGATACATTCTTAGGAAGCATATTATCTTGCATAATAACACCAGGAGCATTTGATAGAGTTCTGAATACTTCATCTAACTCAAACTCATTTTCAAATTCAACATTTATACTTTCACTATGGCAATTAAAAACAGGAACTCTTACAGCAGTTGCTGTTATTTTTAAATCAGGTCTTTTTAATATTTTTCTAGTTTCATTTATCATTTTTTCTTCCTCTTTAGTATAACCATTTTCCATGAAAACATCAATTTGTGGCAAACAATTAGAAAAAATAGGGTAGTCAAACGTCTCAAGTTTGTATGAAAAACGATTTTCTAATAAACTTGATGAATTATTAAAATTGCTTGATGGTTGAGTAGCATCTAATACATAAGGAATACTTTCAAATAACTCTTCATTATTATAAAAATTATCTGCATAAGCTTTGTCAGTCATATAGTTTCTTATACCATTTTCTAAATCTGCTACACCACTTCTTCCAGCTCCAGATACAGCTTGATAGGTAGAATATACAATTCTTTTTATTTTGTATTTATCATCTAATGGTTTCAATGCGACTACAGCTTGAATTGTAGAACAATTAGGGTTAGCAATAATACCATGATTGTTTTTTATTTCTTCTGGATTAACTTCTGGAATTACTAAAGGGACATCTTTATCCATTCTAAAAGTACTGCTGTTATCAACAACTATGCAACCTTTTGAAGCGGCAATAGGAGCATATTTCTTTGACACGCTACCACCAGCACAAAAAATAGCAAAATCAAATCCACTATCAAAAGAAAGCTCATTCAAACCTTGAATTATGTAATCTCTACCCATAAATTTTATTTTCTTTCCAGCCGATTTTGCAGAAGCAAAAAGCACATATTCAGATATAGGTAAATCTTTTTCTTCTAAAACTTTTAATACAGTTCTACCAACTAATCCAGTAGCACCAACAATTGCTAATCTATATTTTTTCATATACAACCTCCTATTAATATTACAAAAAAATCTCTTCGTAGGTATATTATGAAAAATAACAGATTATGTTACTAAAGAATATTACAAACATATTACACAAATATTACATTTATATTACATTTTGTTAAAAGGGTTGAAAAAGAGATGGTGGTGGTATAAAATAAAAATATACTATTAGTATTTCTTATTGAAAAGAAACAAAAATTGCAAATTTTTTGTAGTAAAAAACAGAAAGGAAAGAGTACGAAATGATAAAAAAAGTAATGAGTGAAACCGTTGAGGTTGTACGAGAGAGAGTGAGAGAGACA
>CAMOBD010000059.1 GCA_946578345.1 uncultured Clostridium sp. | reverse complement strand
TCAAAATAAATATGATGTTTTTTATCTTCTTCAGTAAGACTACCAAAAACCTCCTGTTCTCTATAATCTAACCACTCTTTTAAAATATCATTATCATTTACTTCTCTAAAATTAACCATTTTCATATCCTCCTATACATATATAATTTCATTTAATACAATTTCTTCAGCTCTGTTTTTAATATTATTCATAGCCTGAACCCATTCCATTTGATGATGTTCTTTTAAGTGTTCATTAACATTTTCAGATTCAGCAAATTGCTTTATAAGCACATGTACTCTTTTATTAGCACATTCATCTATATCTAATAAATGCTGTTTTAAAGTACCATCTATAAGTAATTCAATATATAGACCTTTCTTGAAATCTTTTAAGTAATTTAATCTTAATCTACCATATTTTCCAATTGCTTTTTTAGGTTGTATAGGTAAATATAAATTAGGTATAAAATAATCTCCTTCTTTACGATAAGTAATTTTATTATTCATAACTGAAAACCTCCTATATAAATTTTAGGTTTCCCATAAATATCCAATTTTTAAACGAACAAATGTATAAAATAAGTTGGGGAAAAGTTGGGGAAGAAATCCTCAAAAATTGTCACAAAAATACACAAATGTTCAAATTTGATAAATCTTTGAAACTAGCATAAAATCAACAAAAACATCAAATTTCACAAATTCACAATTACCAGGAATTTACAACTCATAACCCGAAGGTCGTAAAGTAAGAGATATCCTTAACAAATATTGTGGAAATAAGATATTCCTACAAATAAAGATTTTATGAGAATAAAAATAAGCTAGTTTAACATACGAAAAAATTAAAACTATAGTACGAAAAAATTTGTTAGATTGTATACAAAAAAATAGTTTTAGTAGTATAATAGATTTAGTAAAAATAAATCATATGAAAGAACTTGAATCAATTATGGATATGTATAATTAAAAAAGTATTTATGATGTGATTAAAAAATAGATGCCATAGAGTGTATGGAGAGAAGAATTGGATAAAGGGATAAAAATGGAAAGAAAGTATAAAGTAAAAATGCCAACAAAATCTACTTTAAAAAACAGAAAGTCAACTATAAATAATGCATTTGTATATTCAATTATGCCATGGGAAAAACTTACTGAAGAAGAATACAAAAACATATGTAAAGAATTAAAAATAAAAGAAAATCAATGCGCTTACTGTTTAAAGGAAAATGCAACTACTATGGATCATCTAAATGGATTAGTAAATAATAGAGAACATTCGGGATTTTATACTGAAAAAAATAATTTGGTCCCATGTTGCTCTCATTGTAATAGTTCAAAGGGAAATAAAACCTTTGAAAACTGGTATACAGATGATAGATTTGATGAAATAGGAATAACAAAAGAAAAGATGCAACAAAGAAGAAAAATAATATATGAATATATGAAAAACAATCCAGCAAGAAAGTTAAATTTAAAACAAATATTAGGAAAGAAAGATTATGAAAAATATATAATGATGAAGAATGAATTATTAGAAAACATTGAAGAATGTGAAAAATATTGTGAAAAGCTAAATAAGAAAATTAATGAACAAAAAGAAGACTGGAAGTAAAATAGAGCTAAATCCAAAGAAAAAATGTCAATGCTAGAATAAATAAAACGGAACATTGACATTTTATGGAACAACAATTTTTTTATTCTTGATGAATAGATGATTTACCAAGAGACAACCTGTTAAAATATAAATTGCTTTTATTAACATAATTATAGCACAATAAAAATGAAAAAAATGTAGAAACCTGTCGAACGTAAAAATTCGTTAAAAATTTGGTCGAAATAAGTCAAAAAAGTTGAAAAAGTATATAAATATTATAAAATTTATATATAATTTAGAAAATATCAATATATTAAATATGTTATATTTTATAAAAAATACGGAAAATAAAGATTGGAGAGATATATTGTGGAAAATTTATTTATTGAATATCCAAAATGTTCAACATGTCAAAAGGCAAAGAAATGGTTGCAAGATAATAAAATAAAGTTTGAAGACAGAAATATTGTAGAAGACAATCCTACTGTTGAAGAATTAAAAAGATGGATAAGGCTTAGCGGCAAAGATATTAAGAAATGGTTTAATACAAGTGGATTAAAATATAGAGAGTTAAAATTGAGCCAGAAACTAAATAATATGACAGATGAAGGTAAGATTGACATTCTTGCAAGTGATGGAATGCTAGTAAAAAGACCAATATTTATTAGCGAAAAAGGTATATTGATAGGTTTTAAACAAGAAGAATGGGAAGAATTCTTTTATGGGGAATAATTATAGATTAATGGCAGGGAAGATATTATTTGTGATAATACATTCCTTGCCATAAGTCATTTTCACGTAAATATCTATCCAATCCATTAATAATCCACTTTTTGTGTGAATTCCAACTAGGAGCAACTAATAAACCTTTTGGAGCATCTCCAGATATTCTATGAATAATAATATTAGGATTTATATGAGTTATAACATAAGCACATTCCTTCAAATATTGCTCCAAACTTATAGGAATATACTGACCTAGTTGATATAATTCTTCAAGCTTTGTGTTTTTTACAACATAACAAGAATGAATTTTTAAACCCTGTATTTTATGTTGATTCAAAAACTCTACTGTATTTTTAACATCTTGTGTAATTTCATGTTGTATATCTACTATTGCAGTATTATTTGAATTATTATCGTTCTTTGAAATATTACTATCAATCTTATTTTGTATTTCAACATTAGATAGTCCTATCATAATATGTGCTACAACATCAATCCCATATTTATTTAATATATCAACAGCCTTAGCAAAGTCTTCGTTAGAGTAGCAGCGGTTAATAAACTTACCAATTTGTTCATTTGCTGTTTGAAGGCCAAGTTCCACACATACATAATATTTATTAGTATAACTCTTTAATAATCTTGCAATTTCTTCAGTTACACAATCAGGTCGAGTGGCAATCTCTAAGCCGACTATTCTATCATCAATCAAAGCAGCGTCATATTTTAATTTTAAGTTTTCTACTGTATCATAGGTATTCGTAAAATTCTGAAAATATGCAATAAATTTGTTGGCTCTTTGTGATTTATAGCTGTTAAAATAATTTTTTACTTGTTCAGAAATATTAGAGGCACTCTTTATATGCTCGCCAGAGCCTTTTTCGCTACAAAAAATGCATCCTCCAATTCCTTTAGTGCCATCTCTATTAGGACAAGTAAAACCACCATCAATGCATATTTTTAATGTACGTTCTCCAAACTTTTCTTTCAAATATTTATTTAAATGTTTATATCTTTCTATATTTTCCATGATGATATTATAGCAGAAAAAAGAACAAAAATAAACATATTGGTAAAAGATATTGTAAAAAAAGACGGATTATGATATTATTTTTAACATAAGAGAAAAATAAAATGGAAAATAGAAGAGTTTAAAGAACAAGTGTAAAGTTGGAGTAATTTGTGAATTTAATGGGGAGATGTTAATATTATGAATAAAAAGAAAAAACTATATCAAAAATGGTGGTTTTGGATATGCATTGTGGTTGCTATATTAATTATTGCATCTATAATAATATATTATAGAAATAAGAATATAAATGATTTAAAATTTAACTTAAATAAGGAAGTTACAACAGGAAAATTGACATATTATGTTCAAGAAGATTGGAAAACGAAAGAAAATATAGATGGAGATGATACTTTTGCATACTATTATCCAGCTAAAAATGTTACTTTAATGATAGGAAATATAAAAGGTGATGACTACGGATATGATGCAGCTAACAATGATTTTTTGAATGGATTTGTAGAAGGACTAGAAATAGATGATAATGACTTTATAGATAAAAATGCTAAAGCAATAAACGGAAATAGATGTGGAGTTGTTAGATTTTATATGCATTTGAATAATAGCAAATATGAAGCTATATCGTATGTCATAGCCAATGGAAGTGAAGGGTATGTATTTATGATTGCCCAAAGAAATAGCTTAAATGATAAGTTTATTGATTTAACGGAAAATATTATTTCAAGAATTAATATAAAAGAAACAGAAGATGAAAAGCAAGAAGAAATAGATGAGAGGGAACAAGAAAAAAATAATGAAGAGCAAGATAATGCGGTATCAACAGACAATAGAAATGTAGATAATGTATCAACTACTTATAATAATGATGAAATTTCCAAGGAAAATAATACAAATCAGCGAAATACTTCTGATGATACAACAAGTAAGCAATCAACATCAAATAGTAATAAGACAACAAATGTAAAAACAGACAGTAATGCAAACAATAAGTCAGAAAGTAGTAATAAATCAGAAACGGATACAAGTAATACAAATACTTCAGTTAATGTTCAATCAAAATATCAATCAATCTTGAATGAATATAGTACAAAATTAAAAAATAAAACACCATCATTAATTACAGAGTACAAAAATGAGGCTTCGAAAAATACAGATGGGTTAAACGGCTTAGCAACAATTTGTAACAACAAAGTTTCTGTACTTGCTGAAATTTCGAATGAAGGTATTGGAAAAATGGCAGAAGTTTATTGGGAATATGGAAGTGGAAAATATAGTGAATATGAAGAGTGGGCAGGAAAATTACAAGATGTGTATATGGATGAGGCTAGTAAAATACAAGATGCTTATTTAAATTCTGCAATATAAAAAAATACATTAATCTTATGAAGAAAAAATCGAAATGGGGATTTTATATTTCTTTACAATAGGTTTATTTGGAATAGGGTGGATAGTTGATATTATTATATTAATATTTAAACCAAATCCATATTATGTATAGATTTAACTATGAATCACTTAAAAACTATGAAAGAACTAACCCACCCCCCACAAAAACTTCCAAAATTTTCTTCAAAACCATTGACAAGCATGCACGAAATATTATAAAATAGTATATCATGAGGAGTTTTATCGGACGTGCAAGGTAAAACTTTAAAAACTCTTACAATCCAATGGTTAAGGGTGGTTAAAATAAAAAAGTTAATTTTAGAGAATAAATTTTAACAAATAAACAGAAGAAGGTTAGTTGGCAAAAATAAGATAATGCCAACCTGCCTTTTTATTGCCGTTTTTCAATCGTTATGTAAATTTATAAAGAAGAGGAATTGATACAATATTATTTACGGAAATAAAGGTTTAGAGAGCAGTAAACCCATAAAAACGTATACATAATATCGTATACAAGAAGGACTTCTTAATAAAGTATATATTTTTACATTATAGGAAATTACATTCCCTATAATGTAAAAAAAGTAGCTGAAATCGCTATCGCCTTTGAGCTTTCCTCCTTTCAGTCGGAAACTCAAATCGGCACGAACAAAGGGCGACTAAAGTTGCTTTGTTCTTATTTCTGCTTAATCTTTTTTAGGGGTGATTTTTTTGGAAGTAAAAGAATTAAAATACGAGAAATGTTCTCGTAAAACTTTTGCTAAAATCGGCGATTCAATCGAAATGCCAAATCTTATCAAAGTCCAAAAAGATTCATACGACTGGTTCGTAGAAGAAGGACTAGGAGAAATCTTAAGAGATATATCTCCGATAGTTGATTACTCAGGAAATTTAATTTTAGAATTTCTAGATTATTACTTCGAAGACAAAACTAAATACACAGTAGAAGAAGCCAAAGAAAGAGACGCTACATATTCAACAAGATTACATGTTAAAGTAAGACTTATCAATCGTGAGACTGGAGAAATTAAGGAACAAGAAATTTATCTTGGAGATTTCCCACTTATGACAGATAGTGGTACTTTTATTATCAATGGTGCAGAAAGAGTTGTAGTAAGCCAGTTGGTTCGTTCACCAGGATGTTACTATGATTCAGCATATGACAAAACAGGAAAGAAAATCTACACATCAACAGTAATGCCTTTAAGAGGTGCTTGGATAGAGTACGAGACAGACGCAAACGATGTTTTCTGGGCGAGAGTTGATAGAACAAGAAAGATACCTGTTACTTGCTTATTACGTGCTATTGGTGTTGTAACAGATGAGCAAATAATGGAATTATTTGGTGAAGAGCCAAAGATTGTATCTACTATTCAAAAAGATACAATAAAAAATCAAGAAGAAGCATTAATTGAAATATACAAAAAGTTAAGACCAGGAGAGCTTCCAACAGTTGATGCTGCTAGAAACTTATTCAATGGATTATTCTTTGACCCAAGAAGATATGATCTGGCAAAAGTTGGAAGATATAAATACAATAAAAAACTTAGCTTGGCTACAAGAATAGCAGGAAAGGTTGCTTTTGAGGATATAATTGATCCATCAACTGGTGAAGTACTTGTTGAAAAGGATAATGTGATTTCAGAAGAAGTTGCAGAAGATATCCAAAATGCAGGTATAAACATAGTTGATTTAAAATTCAATGATAGAAAAGTTAGAGTAATAGGAAATGGAACAGTAAATATCCATAAATATTTACCAACAGTAGACGTTAGTGATTTACACATCAAAGAATATGTGAACTTTAATGTTTTAAAATCTATAGTTGATAGCACAGAAGAAGACAAGCTACATGATGCTATCAAAGAAAGAATAGACGAGTTAGTTCCAAAACATGTTACAACAGAAGATATAATCGCATCAATAAACTATGTTTTGAACTTAGATAATGGACTAGGTGTAATAGATGATATAGATCATTTAGGAAACAGACGTATTAGATGTGTTGGTGAGTTATTGCAAAATCAATTTAGAATTGGTTTAACAAGACTTGAAAGAGTTGTTCGTGAAAGAATGACAATCCAAGACTTAGATGTTGTAACACCACAAACATTAATCAATACAAAACCTATAACATCATCTATAAGAGAGTTCTTTGGAAGTTCACAATTATCACAATTCATGGACCAAACAAACCCACTTTCTGAGCTTACACATAAAAGAAGAATTTCAGCATTAGGACCTGGAGGTCTCTCAAGGGAAAGAGCAGGATTCGAGGTTAGAGATATTCACTATACTCACTATGGTAGACTATGTCCAATAGAGTCTCCAGAAGGACCTAACGTTGGACTTATCTCAGCACTTTCATCATTTGCTATAATAAATGAATATGGATTTGTTGAGACACCATATAGAAAAGTAGACCATGAGACAGGAAAAGTAACAGACGAAGTTGTATATATGCCAGCTGATGAAGAGGACAAATATATAATTGCACAAGCATCAGAGCCACTAGATAAAGATGGGAAATTTGTAAATGACAAAATCAAAGTTAGAATGAGAGAAGAAATTACAATGGTTGACAAATCACAAGTTGACTTTGTAGACGTTTCTCCAAAACAACTTGTATCTGTTGCAGCAGCAATGATTCCATTCGTAGAGCATGATGATGCTAAACGTTCTCTAATGGGTGCTAACATGCAACGTCAAGCAGTTCCACTTTTAATGCCAGAATCTCCAATAGTTGGTACAGGTATTGAATACAGAGCAGCAAGGGATTCAGGAATTACAGTTGTTGCAAGAAATGCAGGTGTTGTAGAAAAAGTAACTGGTGACGAAATAGTTGTTAGAAATAACAAAGATGGTTTGGATACATACAAATTAAGAAAATTCAAGAGAACAAATGGTGGAACATGTATCAATCAAAGACCAGTAGTAGTTCGTGGAGAAAAGGTAAAAGAAGGAGACATTCTTGCCGATGGACCAGCTACAAAGAATGGAGAAATGGCACTTGGTAGAAATGTACTAATTGCATTTACAACTTGGGAAGGTTACAACTACGAGGATGCTGTATTAATCAGCGAAAGACTTGTTAAAGAAGATGTATATACATCAATCCATATTGAGGAATATGATTGTGAATGCCGTGATACAAAACTTGGACCAGAAGAGATTACAAGAGATATACCAAATGTTGGTGATGATGTATTAAAAGACCTAGATGAAAATGGTATTATACGTATTGGTGCAGAAGTAAGACCTGGAGATATATTAGTAGGTAAAGTTACTCCAAAGGGAGAAACAGAGCTTACAGCAGAGGAAAGATTACTTCGTGCAATATTTGGAGAGAAAGCAAGAGAAGTTAGAGATACATCACTTCGTGTACCACACGGAGAGCAAGGTACTATAGTAGATGTTAAGATATTTACTAGAGAAAATTCAGATGAATTAGGACCTGGTGTAAATCAAATAATTCGTTGCTATATAGCTCAAAAAAGAAAAATATCAGTTGGAGATAAAATGGCTGGACGTCATGGTAACAAAGGTGTTATTTCAAGAATATTACCAGAAGAAGATATGCCATTTATGCCAGATGGTACTCCAGTAGATATAGTTTTAAACCCACTTGGTGTTCCTTCTCGTATGAACTTAGGTCAGGTTCTAGAAGTTCACTTAGGAATGGCAGCAAAACTATTAGGATGGAAAGTTGCAACACCAGTATTTGATGGTGCAACAGACGAAGAAATTAGAGAGATGTTTAGAGAAGCTGGATATTCAGAAGATGGAAAAACAACTCTATATGATGGTAGAACAGGAGATCCATTTGATCACCCAGTAACAGTTGGTGTTATGTACATGTTAAAACTACATCACTTAGTTGATGATAAGATACATGCTCGTTCAACTGGACCATACTCATTAGTAACACAACAACCTCTTGGAGGTAAAGCTCAATTTGGTGGACAACGTTTCGGAGAGATGGAAGTTTGGGCATTAGAGGCTTATGGTGCAGCATACACATTACAAGAAATGCTTACTGTAAAATCAGATGATACTATAGGACGTGTTAAGACATATGAAGCAATTGTTAAAGGCGAAAACGTTCCAGAACCTGGTGTTCCAGAAGGATTTAAGGTACTTATAAAAGAACTTCAAGCACTAGGATTAGACATGAGATTACTTTCTCCAGACAATGAAGAGCTAGAGTTAAAGGAAAACATTGACGACGGTATTGACTTTAATATAGATGACAAGAAAATTGGAAGCGATGTTTTAGATATGAAAGATCTTCATGAAGGATATGAAGAAGAGGCAGTTCTAGCAGATGAAGAGCAAGAAGATGATGAGGCATTATTTGAAGAGTTAGATGATGAGGAGATTGAGCTTGGAGATACGGATTTGGGAGAAGATAATTTGCTTAATGATGAGGATGTAATAGAATAGAATTTAACTGAATAGCTTCAAAAAGAGTTTTGCGGTTGCAAGAGGGAATTGCGCAGCGGTGTATACCAAGAAACTCTTAAGAGGCACACAAATAAATTTTAAGGGGGCTAACCGTGGACGAATTAAATATTTTTGATAAAATCAAAATAGGTATAGCATCAGATGAAAAAATAAGAGAATGGTCTAAAGGTGAAGTTAAAAAGCCAGAGACTATAAACTACAGAACATTAAAGCCAGAAAGAGATGGTTTGTTCTGCGAGAGAATATTTGGACCAACAAAAGACTGGGAATGTCATTGTGGTAAATATAAAAGAGTTAGATATAAAGGAATAGTTTGTGACAGATGTGGTGTTGAAGTAACTAAAGCAAAAGTTAGACGTGAAAGAATGGGACATATAGAGCTTGCAGCACCAGTAGCTCACATTTGGTATTTTAAAGGAATACCAAGCAGAATAGGACTTATGCTAGATGTTTCTCCAAGAAGTCTAGAAAGAGTTATATATTTTGCTTCATATATAGTTACAGATAAAGGAACATCAGGACTTTCAAAAGCACAAGTTTTATCTGAAAAGGAATATCATGAGGCAGAAGAAAAATATGGAAAAGGCTCTTTCAAAGCTGAAATGGGAGCAGAAGCATTAAGAAAATTACTTGCTGAAATTGATGTAGAAAAATTATCTGAAAAGTTAAAGAAAGAATTAGAAAAGGCAAGTGAGCAAAAGAAAGCAAAAATTGTAAAAAGATTGGATACTGTAGAATCATTTAGATTGTCAGGAAATAGACCTGAGTGGATGATTATGAATGTTATACCAGTTATTCCACCAGATTTAAGACCAATGGTACAATTAGATGGTGGTAGATTTG
>CAMOBD010000058.1 GCA_946578345.1 uncultured Clostridium sp. | reverse complement strand
GAAATAAATAAGGCTGAGTCAATAGTCATATTAACTCATGAAAATCCAGATGGAGATGCCATAGGTACAGGACTTGCACTATACAATGCATTAAAACAATATGGAAAAAATGTAGATATAATTATACCAGAATATCCACGTATTTTTGAATTTTTACCAGGTACTGATGAAATAAAAAAGGAATCAGATGTTGAAAAATATGATTTAGCAATTTCAGTAGATTGCGCAACAATAAAAATGCTTAATGGATTTGCAAATTACTTTGAAAATGCCAAGTCAAGAATTTCAATAGACCATCATAGTACAAATACTATGTTTGGAGATATAAACTATGTAAATCCAGAAGCACCAGCATGTGCACAGGTTCTTATTGTGGTGCTTGAGTATTTAAAAATGGATATTAACAAAGATATAGGAACATGTTTGTTAACTGGAATAATTACAGACACAGGTGGTTTTAAATATTCTGGAGTGACTGCAGAAACTTTTGAATTTGCTGCATGGCTATTAAATAAAGGAATTAATGTTTCAAAGATATATAAGAAAGTGCTACAAACTAAAACAAGAGCTAATTTTGAATTAAGTAGAATTGCAGCAGACAGGTTAGAATTTCTAGAAGATGGAAAAGTAGCATTTACATATATAACTAAGGAAGATGAAGAAAAGGTTGGAGCAGGAAATGGAGACCATGAAGGAATAGTAGAAACAGGAAGAGATGTAGAGGGAGTAGAAGTATCTATATTTATTCGCCAAACAGATAAAGGATGTAAAGTTTCTATGAGGTCAAATGAGTATGTAAATGTATCTGATGTATGCTTGTTACTTGGTGGCGGAGGTCACATACGTGCTGCGGGAGCATCAATGCAATGTACAATAGAACAGGCAAAAGAGAAAATACTAAGACAAGTTAAGGCTGTGTTGTAACAGTAAGATTATGTAAATTAATTGTGCAATTGGGGACAGTCCCCAATTGCACAATTTCTGTTTTGTAGTAGATGAAAAAATGTGATATAATAGTAAAAAATTCGAGGAGGAATAAATCGTGAGTTTATCAGATGCTAAAGAGAGAGAAGCTTTCAAAAATTTTTGCTTAATTAATTATGGAATAAATGAAAATGATTTTGATAGAGCTTTTGAAATACTAGAAGATGATAGCAAATTCGAGGAGTTTATAGAAAGTAATTTTGACAAAAAAAGCATTTTAAAGATATATGCACAAATTTTTGGAAGAGTTTTATCAAATGAAGAGTTTGCTAATGAAAATCTAGATGAATTTAATATAAAAAATATGGATAAATATAAAGAAGAATACTTACAATTATATGAGTTATATAACATGGAAAGATATGCTAATCCTGCTTATGAGTTTAGAATATTCACATTCGGTAGTCCATTAACGGAATTCAATGTTAAAAGAAAAGAAGATGAGCCAGATTGGAAAATAAATCCCGATTTATATGAATTTGTATATAAAGATATTCCTAGAAATCTAAGTTTAGAAGAAAAAGCAATATATGTATATGGAAAGTTGTGCGAGGGTTTAAGATATGACCAAGGGTATTTTTACAGAGCTCAAATGCCTAGAGAAGATAGAACATATGAAGAAGAATTTTCTAAAGAAAGACTTGAAAAACTTATTCCTGGTAGCAAAATAACTTGTTTTGATTTCTCTAGAATTTTTGCGAAATTCTTAAATGAGATGGACGGAGATATAGAAGCAGTTATAATATTACTGGGAGTGAATAAAGGGCATTCTTTAGTAGGATTTTACACAGATAATGTTTCAGTGATGGCAGATGCTATTAGGGAAAGAGAAGGAAAAACAAATGATTTATTTAGAGTAAAAAATGGAATGGAGATAGAAGGAGTAAGGGCTATATCGGATAGAAAAGGAATCCTGAAAACTACAATTAAAAAGGTTTCAAAACTGTTAAATTTAAGAGGACAAGGGATACAATCATACATAAGTGAATTGGAAAGATTACCAAAAGAACTCATACCTAATAATATGGAAACAAAATTTTCTTCGTTTATACAAATGTTAGAAAGTAACGACATAAAAGGAAATGAAGCTGTACAAAGTTTCTTGGCTATAGCAAGTTTAGGATTTTTCGGAAGAGATATATCAAAAGTGTTTTTAGGAGAAAAAATAGAAGAAGATGGCAGACAGGTCTTTAAGAGGCTTGTAGCAATACAAAGTGGAGAAAGTAGAAAAAATAACATGGTGTATTTATTTGATTCAGAAGAAATGAACTTAGGAAAGATGTCTAAAGAAGAGCTTGGCAAAAAAATAGAAACTGGAGAATATACATATGAAAGTGGCAATTATGTATTAGGAGGGGAAAAGTAGATGGCAAGTATAAAAGATTTAAGACAAATGAATGAAACTATGATTATTTATCTTGAAAAAATGAGCATGGACTCAAGAAGAAACAAAATTATTAGCAATATTTTAGAAGATGATGCATGTTTCTTTAAAATGACAAAGAAAGAAGCATTTGAAGTACTAACGGGAGTTGGTATAGATAAAGAAAAAATATATCCAACATATTTGGAACTTACTTCAAATGATGAATTAAATAGATTGA
This sequence comes from uncultured Clostridium sp., assembly GCA_946578345.1. Classification (GTDB taxonomy): domain Bacteria; phylum Bacillota; class Clostridia; order TANB77; family CAG-508; genus CALXVA01. The sequence continues at coordinate 7,437 of CAMOBD010000058.1, read as the reverse complement.
TTAATGATAATAAACTATCTAAAGAAGAAGTAAAAATAGAAATTAATAATTATAATGTAGATGAGATGTTTAAAAAAAGATAAAGTTATGTAAATTAATTGTGCAATTGGGGACAGTCCCCAATTGCACAGAAGGAGTAAAGAGATGGATGGAATAATGTTAATAAACAAGCAAAAAAGCTGCACGTCACATGATGTAGTAAATAAAATAAAGCATATGTTCAATGAAAAAGTTGGGCATACTGGCACACTTGATCCAAATGCAACAGGATTGTTACCTATTTTAATAGGACAAGGGACTAAACTCTCATATTATCTAATAAACCATGATAAAGAATATGAAGTTACATTACAATTAGGAATAAAAACAGATACTGCAGATGGTGAGGGAAAAGTTGTAGAAGAACAAAATGTGGATAAGGAAGTGCTAGAAGAGGAAAATGTTGCAAATGTTTTGAAATCGTTTATAGGGAAACAATTGCAAACTCCTCCAATATATTCTGCAATTAAGCTTAATGGAAAGAAGTTATATGAATATGCTAGAAAAAATATACAAGTAGATGTTAAACCAAGAGAAATTGAGGTTTATTATATTAGTATAACTCACATAAACGCAGAAAAAAATGAGCTACAATTTACAGTAAAATGTTCAAAGGGAACATATATTAGGTCTCTATGTGAAGATATAGCAAAGAAAATGGGTACAATAGGATATATGAAAGAATTAAATAGAACAAAAGTAGGAATATTTGATATAAGAAATAGTATAAAAATTGAAGAATTAGAAGATAATAAAGACAATGAAACTTATTTAAAGGAACATATAATTTCAATTGAGGATCTATTTATTGAGTTGTATGGGGATGAAAATAAAGTAATGCTTAGTGAAAGAAAAATAGAACTTTTCTTGAATGGTGTTAAGTTAACACAAGCATTGGCAGATGGACTATACAGAATATATGATGAAAAAGGAACTTTTATTGGAATAGGAAGTGTGAAAGATAGGTTGCTAAAGAGGGAGATTGTGGTTGCCTAGTTTTTCAATTAAAGATTTTACGAAAAATCTCTTGCAAAAACAATCTTAATGTGATAATATATAAGTACATTGGAAATAATTAAAAACAAATCCCTGCGTAGTACGTGTAGACTGGAATTTTAGAACCAACAATAGATTAAAGGGAGTCCGCCTTTGGATGTGGCGTGTAGGCTTGCATTTATGTAAGAAACCCAGGAGCATTCAACAAGACACCCACCTGTGAAAGCAGGCTCTTAAAATTTCATTCATCTTACGGCTAATGTGGGGCTTTTTTATTTATATCTGAAAAATATAAAATGATGCAAAATCCTTTTATGTACATACAGAATAATGAATGATAAATGGAGGAAAATGTTGAATATACAGGAATTAAAAAAAGTAGGAGTAGAAGAATTAACTAAAAATAACATAGATGATGCAGTTATTAAAGCAAATATTCTTTTGCAATTTGTTCTAAAAATGGATAAAGCAGAAGTTATGATAAATAGTGAAAATATGGTTAATGAAAATAGCATAGAAGAATATTTGTCATATATTAAAGAGATAGTTAATGGTAAGCCAATTCAATATATTACAAATAATCAAAGCTTTATGGGGCTTAATTTTTATGTGGATGAAAATGTGTTAATTCCGCAGCCTGATACAGAGTTGTTGGTGGAAGAAACTATAAAGAAAATAAGGTGTATTCTAGGTTTGGAAGAAAATCTATACAAGTGTTATAATCAAAGTGAAAAAATAGAAAAAAATAATATCTGTGCACATGAAAAGAGAGTAAAGAGAACTGATGAGAAGATAAAAATACTTGACTTATGTACTGGTAGTGGCGCAATTGCTGTTGCAATAGAGAATTACCTAGAAAAAAATAGCATTAAAAACATAGAAATATACGCATCTGATATTAGTACAGAAGCATTAAGAATAGCTAGAAAGAATGCCATTATTAATAACGAAAATACACATATTAGATTTATAAAATCTGATATGTTTGAAAATATAAATCAAAAATTTGATATAATTGTTTCAAATCCTCCATATATAGAGCGAGAAGCTATAACAAATCTTTCAAAAGAAGTTCAAAACGAGCCACATCTAGCACTAGATGGAGGAGTAGATGGTCTTGACTTTTATAGATTGATTGCAAAAGAGGGAAAAAATTATTTACAAGAAAATGGATACATTTTGCTAGAAATAGGATATAACCAAAAAGAAAGTGTAAGCAAAATGTTTGGAGAATATAGTAATATAAAATGCTTGAAAGATTTATCAGGAAATGATAGAGTGATTGAAGTACAATTGAGAGCAATGGAAAAGTAGAACGACTTGAAATTAGGATGCATCGAATTGTTATAATTAAAAAAATTAGAGTATATAAAAGAAGGTGAAAACAAATGTCTTTTTCAACAGATGTAAAAGAAGAACTAAGCAAATTAAGCAATTTGGCAAATAAAGAATGCGTAAAAGCAGAAATGTATGGATATTTAAATTCTAATAATACATCAGAGGAGAATGAGAGTATTAAGTTTACTACAGAGAGTGAGTATAATATAAATAGATTTAGTAAACTTTTAAATAATTTAAATATAACTAAATATGATATTGATATTTCAGGAAAAAATTTTAGCATAACAGTTCCAAAGAAAGAAACTGAGAGTTTAAAAAAATTATACAGTGAATATAAAATTGAAAATATCGAAAATATAGAAAAAGCATTTGTAAGAGGTGCATTTTTAGGAAGTGGATCTATAAATAATCCAGAAAACAAGTATCATATTGAAGTTATGTTGAAAGATAGACATATGGCAGAAATGATGATAAAAACTTTGCAGAGATATGATATCAATTTTAAAATTTTAAATAGTTCTATTCATAAGAGTAAAGGTCAAACAAAAGATAAGGAAGAAACTAGTGGCAAATGTTCTATATATTCAAAAGATGGAGAGGAAATTTCTAAATTTTTAGCATTTATAGAAGCAAGTTCATCTGTATTAAAATTTGAAGAAATTAGAGTATATAGAGATATGAGAAACAATGTTAATAGAATTGTGAATTGTGAGACTGCAAATTTGTCTAAAACTGTTAATGCAGCAGTAAAGCAGATTGAGGTAATAAAGAAACTAAAAGAAAACGGAAGATTTAATAATTTGCCAGAGAACTTAAAAGAAATAGCAAACTTAAGAATAGAAAATCCGGAGGCATCACTTACTGAATTAGGAAAAATGCTAAAAGAGCCAGTAGGAAAATCTGGAGTAAATTATAGACTAAAAACAATAATCGATTTAGCACAGTGAGAAAAAGGGGACAGTCCCCAAATTCTCACTTATGAAAAAATGGGGACAGGCCTTAGCGACTGGAAAGGCAATTTTATAATAAGATATGCAAAAAATGAAATGAGGAATAGCAGATGAATACTAAAAATGTAGGATTATATATACACATACCATTTTGCAAACAAAAATGCCAGTACTGTGATTTTAAGTCATATGCTGGAAAAGAGAATTTGATTGATACATATATTAGATGGCTTGAGTTTGAACTTAAAGGAGTAGGAGAGGGCAATAGACTAGACTATGAAAATAACTTAGATGATTTAGCAGTAGTTAAATCTATTTACATAGGAGGAGGAACGCCTTCTTTTATAGATGGCAAATATATTGAAGAAATTTTGAGTATTGCAAATGAGTATTATACTGTTGATGATAATGCTGAAATAACTATCGAAGTTAATCCAGGAACAATTGACAAAGATAAATTTGAGACATATTTGAGAAGCGGAATAAACAGAATTAGTATAGGACTTCAATCTACACATGACAGGTTATTAAAAGAGCTTGGTAGAATACATACATATGAAGATTTTTTAAATACATATAATTTGGCAAGGAGTGTTGGATTTAAAAATATAAATGTTGACTTGATGTTAGGGTTACCTAATCAAAGTTTACAAGACTTAGAGGAAAGTTTAAAAGAAATAATAAAATTAAATCCAGAACATATATCGGTGTATTCATTAATTATAGAAGAGGGAACTCTCTTTTATAAGAAATTAGAGATGAATGAGATTGTTTTGCCAGATGATGAATTAGAAAGAAAAATGTATTGGGGAACTAAGAAAAAACTAGAAAATGCAGGATATGTACATTATGAGATATCAAATTTTGCAAAGCCAGGTTTTGAGTCTAAACATAATTTGTCATGCTGGAATCAAGAGGAATACATAGGAATTGGTGTGGCAGCTCATTCTTATACAAATGATGTAAGATATTCAAATATAGATAGCATAGAAGAATATATTAAAAATTATGAGGAAGATAATGAGACTGACAATTTTGTGTTCCATGAAAAACAAACCAAGATTAGCAAAATGAAAGAGTTTATGATGCTGGGATTAAGAAAAATACAGGGAATACGTATACAAGATTTTAAAAATAAGTTTGGCGAAAATCCAATTTATTTATATAGGAAGGAATTAGAAAAGTTGGTAAATGAGGAATTACTAGAAATAGATGGAGACATAATCAAACTTACTAATAAAGGAATTGACCTAGCGAATTTAGTTTGGGAAGAGTTCGTGTGAGTGGTTGAAAAATAATTACAACCAGAATAATAATGATGAGGGACCTGTCCCCAAAACGAAATTTTTTTCGTTTGCAGACCTGTCCCTAAAACGAAAAATTCTCATAATATGTATCTAAACTATCTACAAGTTCATCTGCATCAGCTTGTGCTAGATACCTATACTCTACCATGTCTGAGATTACTTTTTCTTGTCTACTTCTTGTTAAGTCTGGATTTACAGTTGGGGCGTAAACACTAGGGGCATTTGGTATTCCTGCCATCATTGTACAATCAGCTAAGTTCATTTCTGTTGCACTTTTATCTAAATAGCCTTGGCAAGCTTCTTCAATACCGTAATATCCATCACCGAAATAAATTGTATTTGCATATAGCTCGACTATTTCATCTTTAGAATATTTATCTTCTAAATCAAAGGCTGTTAATATTTCAGCTGATTTTCTTGCAACAACATGGTCATCTTCTGTAATGTAGAATATATTTTTAGCAACTTGTTGAGTTATAGTGCTACCACCTTCTCTAAGTTCAAAGTTGGTAACATTTACATATATTGCCCTTCCAATTGCAATTAAATCTATTGCACCATGGTCTCTAAATCTATGGTCCTCAACAGCTATTACTGCATTGATATAGTTTTGAGGTAAGTCTTCATATTCCACATAATTTGGATCTGACCTAATGTCATCAATTATTTCTTCTATGGTTGAATCTCCCAAAGCTTCTTGATATAAATTATCACCCATTACATAAACAGTAATTGCTACTACTATGAATATTGCTAGAATTACTAATAATATATTTCTTACTATTTTCATTTTTATTCCTTTCACCAAATATATGATAATTCATGGAAAAATTATAATCCAAAAATATTTATTTAAACTATATAAATATTATATCATATATATAGAAAAAAAGTATTAAATGTTTCTTAATTATTATTTATAAAAAAACATACACTTTTGGAATAAAGTGTATGTTAAATATAATAAATATATGATATTAAGACCTGTCCCTAATTTCTCACTAGCATTGGACCTATGTTTGTGACAGTTCCGGCTCCAAGTGTAAGTACTATGTCAGTTGGCTTTGCATGCTCTTTTACGTATTTTACAATGTCGTCAAAATCAGAAATGTATATTGCATCATGACCTAATTCCTTGATTTTTTCAACTAAATCTTTTGATGATATGTCATATGTGTTATTTTCTCTTGCTGCATAAATGTCTGTAACAATTATATTGTCAAAATTAGTTAGAACATTGGCAAAATCATTTAATAAAGTTTTTGTTCTACTATATGTATGAGGTTGGAAAATAACCCAAGAATGATTATACTTCTTTTGCTTTAATGCATTAGCTGTAGCTAATATTTCTGTTGGGTGGTGTCCATAATCATCATATACATTAATATTATCAAAGCTTCCTTTATATTCAAATCTCCTATGTGCTCCAGTATATTTGAATAATGCATTTTTTATATCTTCTTTTTCTAATCCATATTCATGACATACTGCAATACAAGCTAGTGCGTTTAATACATTATGAATTCCAGGCACAGAAAGACTAATTGTTTTGTAGAAGTTGTTGTTGTAGTAAGCATCAAAAGTAGGAAATCCGTTATTATTAAATACAATGTTTCTTGCAACAAAATTAGCATTTTCACTTTTAATACCGTATGTTACAACTTTTGCTAAAGTGTTTCTAGTAATCAATCTACAATTTGGGTCATCCCAGTTTGTAACCAAAAGACCATTTTCAGGAAGTAATTTTACATAGTTACAAAATGATTTTACAATATTTTCTAAAGTACCAAAATAGTCTAAATGGTCATTGTCTATATTTAACACAACTTCTGTTCTTGGGAATAGTTTTAAATAACTTTCTACATATTCACAAGCCTCTATAATAAAATATTCACTGTTTCCAACTCTGTAATTTCCATCTAATTGCTTTAGATAAGCACCTACTTGTATTGATGGGTCTTTACAAGCCTCTAAAAAGCACAATGATATCATTGAAGTGGTTGTTGTTTTTCCATGAGTTCCAGATACACAAATTGTATTTTTGAAAGCCTTGGTTAGTATACCTAAGAATGTTCCTCTCTCTATAATTGGTATATTTAATTCTTTAGCCCTTACTAATTCAACATCATCTTTCTTTATTGCAGCACTATAAACTACTAGATTTGATTTTTCTAAGTTTGCTAAATCGTGTCCAATAGTAACTGGAATATGGTTTTTCTTCAATTTTTCAGTAGTTTCAGACTCGTTGGCATCAGAGCCAGTTACGATAAAGCCCCATGAGTGCAAAATCTCAGCTATGCCGCTCATGCTAACTCCTCCAATACCTATTAAGTGTATGTGTTTATATTGTTTTAATTCATCTATATTTGCCATTTGTCAGCACACTCCCTATCTATATAATGCATAAATCATGAATATTATATACTTTTTTTGCGAGATTTTCAATATAATATATGAGAAAAATGGGATTTTGGTTAAAAAAGAAAAAAATGTAGAAAAATGCCAAAAGAAAGAAGGATATTAAATTCTTTTGAAGAATAATATTAGTGTACATAGAAAATGTCACAAAAGACGATGTACAAATTTTAAAACTTTAAGAAAGAGGTGCACAATATGCAAATAACAGATGTACGTTTAAGAAAAGTAAATTCAGAGAACAGAATGAAAGCTGTTGCTTCTGTAACATTCGATAATGAGTTCGTTGTACACGACATAAAAGTTATCGAAAGTCAAGATGGATTATTTATTGCTATGCCAAGCAGAAAAACTCCAAACGGAGAATTCAAGGATATAGCTCATCCAAT
>CAMOBD010000057.1 GCA_946578345.1 uncultured Clostridium sp. | reverse complement strand
TACCTAAGTGAAATGAATATGCTAATTCTTGTTCCATCAAAAGCACCTCCTTGAACTTGCTTCGAAGCACAGGACTTTGACTCTGTCATAAGTCCTAACCCAGTAGACTTAAGTTAAGTACACTTTATAAAAATTTGTATTTATGGACAGCTTTATCAGATATAAAATTATAGCTCTAAAAGTAGTGAAATTAAATTTTAGGAGGTTTTAGTTATGGTAGAGATAACTTATCACAAAGAGGGAGATTTTTTCATTCCTGACTTATATTTGGAAAAGGAAGATTATGAAAATGATTATATTATTGGAAAATATGGGCATTTAAGATTAGAATATCTAAAAAATCATAAAAAGGCTGAATATATAATAATGTTCATGAACAAAACTTTAAGAAAACATATTGTAGAAATTGATAAACAAGCTAAGGAAAGCTTTAACTTACTTATGAAACAAATGCTAGAAAAAAATCCTATTGATGAAAGCTTGAAAAATACTGACCCTTTAAAATGGACGGGTCTTATGAATAATTATAAAAGTTCGGTTGAAGAAATTATATTAGAAGAATTTATTTATATCTAATAGTATCATACAACGGCACACTAAGTCTAGTGTGCCGTTGCAGATTATAAATTCTTGATAATTGTTTTACTTACAGTCTTTTGCCCTTCTGGGTGCTTTTCTTATCACTTGTAGTTTTTGCAATAGTTCCCGATACCTTTACAGGTACAAGAGCAGTTGACAATCCCTTAAGAGATTTCGATACACCCTCAATTCTGGCTTGAGTCTGTCCTCTGTCGAGCATGTCGATTTTGTATGTCTCGAGAGTTCTTGTACTTGAAACCATAGAGATGATTCCAAGCATCAGATCAACGATTGCCTTTTCTTCTCCGATTTTGATTACATGTTCAGAAGCTAACAGCTTTTCCCAACACGCGACTGTATCATCCTCGAAGTATCTGCTTGCATACTTGTTCAGAAGCATAAAGACATTGTCATTGACTTTCTTACGCAGCAAGTCAAAAGGCTTGATGCCACTTTCAAGGCATTCAATATCAAACTGCTCAGCCTGAGACTGATTGACAGTAGAATACGGTTTCTCATCTCCAATAAAGAAGATGATGGGTTTACTTCCTGCTACAAACTTCGTGTTTTTGTACAGATAGTATGCAGCAAGTTCGTAAGATTCCATACCCTGACCACCACCGCCACTTTCAAGTACGATTTTTTCAAGCCAAGAGTCTAACTCAATGCCTTTGGCAAAATCGCAAATCTGCAGAGGGTAGTCATCCGTGTACGCATCGCCTACTGCGCAGAAAGAAATATCGAAGTCTTTCAAATATCCTTTCTGTTCAATCTGCCCATAGAACATCGGCAACTTGTCGTAAACGACTCTAGCAAAGTCAATGTTAGAGCCAGTCACATCAAGCACCACAATGATGGGAGATTTTGTCTTGCTTTCCAGAATTTTTCCGTTCGGTTTCAATGAACTGTCCAGAGAAGAACTTGTAAACCGAGATGCAGAGTAGGAACTCGCACCAAAGCTACTGGAACTTCCCCAACTTGAACTTGAGCTGTCACTATAGACATCTCTATCATAACTTGATCCACCCATGATAAAGTCCTCCTTAATCTAATTTTTTGAATCTCTGGGTTCCGAAGACTTCGTTTCTAAGCTTTATAAGCTCGCTCCAAAGTTTCCATGCGTCATTGGGTCTGTCAGACAAAGAACTACTTACCATTTTTCTTATAAATGCTCTTACTCGAGCATCTATAAAAATAGGCATACCGTTACTAGAAATATCACCTCCCAAAAGCTTAATTGCAATCTTACCTATGGAATAAACATCCGAAGATGGTAAGACTCTTGCAGTCTTATTTACTTCAGGAGCAGTATAGTAATCATTCACGATTTTATACTGTGCCTCTGAAGTATTAGCATTAGGAATACAAAACGAGAAACCTAACAACGACACATTATGATTGTCTTTGTTAATAATGATATTCTCAGGTTTTATATTACCATGTACTACACAATTTGAGTGCAAATAGCCTACAACACTTAAAAGTCTTTCCAACATCCACATAACATGTTCAGCAGGTACGCCTTTTTTGTATTGTTCTAACAGTTCTGGCATTGTGATACCTTTTACTTCTCTCATCAAGATAGCATTAGTATCATTTACCATGATTTTTTGTTCTACATAAGGGAACGATTGATGCCTTAATGTCGAAAGCACATTGTATTCAGTAGTAATTAAATCGTTATCTTCAGGGTCAATTGCAACTTTCAAGTAAACAATATCATTTGATGAAGTTCCCTTGAAAATATAAGCAACTTCTCCCTCAAAAACATTCTCATAAAACTGATACAATTCACCTTTTATTGTAATTTCAAACAAAGGTGTCATGTGCTTATAAATCTGTACAAGATCAACAATTCCATAAATACCTTGCTCAAGTTCGCTTAATCCTAAGTTGTATAACTTATTCAGGATTGAAAATGCTTCTCCAGCAATGTATTTATCTTTCTCTGGTACAATGTCAGGATGAATTTTTTTAGCATATTGTCTGAATTCTCTTTTTAATTCATCTTCTGTAGCCATTGCTCCAAAGAATTCAACAGGACGCTTTGCTTTTAACAGCTTTTCATAAATATCCTTAACTGCCATTACCATCACCGCCTTTGCTACTTATGATGATGTCTGCATGTATCTTTTGTGGAAAAATAAATCTTTCACACATAGGTTTAATACAGTCATCCCAATACTGTCTTATTCTTGCCTCAGGTACGCCAAATTTTGAAGTATCTCTTGCTATTCTTCTTTCTAAACAAGTTTCAATTTCCGTATCAATAAAAACATTAATACAGTCATCTAACTCTTTCAAAAGATGAATTGTGTGCAAGCCTTCAAAAACATTAATCTTGCCAACTCTAACTATTTTGTTCTTGCATATTCTTGTGTTAGTTGCTACATCATATCTTGGCATTGTAACCACTCCATTTTGTAGTAACTGTTGTACATCATGCTTGAACTCTGTAGTATGAAAGGCATCGATTGAGTCTGTTAAATAGCCTTCTCTTGCTCTAGGAATGTCAGGAAGATTCTTAAAATAATCATCTTGACTTACTATTGCAACTACATATTTACCCGAGAAATACTTCCGAATTGCATTTGCTAAAGTAGTTTTTCCAGAGCATGTTATACCAGCTATTACAATGTTTACCGTACTATGACTTTGTAAATGCTTTTCAATTTCTTCATACAAATTCATCCCATCACATCCTTATCTTGTTCTCTCTTGTCGGTCCAACAGATACAATAGATATGTGAAGATTAGTAATTTCTTCAAGTAAAGCAATGTACTCTAAACATTCTGTAGGAAGAGAATTTTTATCAGACACATTTGATGTATCATGTTTCCATCCTTTCACTACAATATACTTTGGGGTACATTTCTCTAAATACATTCCTAAGTCTTCACTGTACTCCTTTATGTCTGTAATAACAATTTGTCCATCAGGCAGTGTAGAGTAGTTAAAAATTGAGTTAAACTTTTCATCAACAATACCATTATAATAATACTCATTACATACTTTGATGGTTTCAAAGCCATCTAATTTATCAAGAGAAGATAAATATAATTCATCAACCTGATTAATGCTTTGAGCATATCTAAACAGTATTGCATCAAACCAGCCAAATCGGATTTTTCCATTCCAAAACGACTCGTCTTGATTGTTATCACATATCCTACCACTTACATCAGTTGTTTCGGTAGGAAATACTCCTAATCCATGTCTTGAAGCAAACGCTTTAGCGATTCCTACTTTTGTGATATTATCTCTATAGTAGGAAATATCAAGCGCAAAATGATTAGTAGTGTCAAGAAAAGTAGTATTGGGTTTAATACCATAATTACCATCAATCAAAAGCCCCTGTGAGCCTTCAAAAATGGCACTCTGGCAGTTCTTTCTCAAGCTCAACTCGTATGCATTATATATGCATTTGCTGAAATTAACATCACGAGGTGCTTGTTTGAATTTTGTTACATAACCTGAAGCAATATTTAAAAATGCTTTAGGTGTTAGCAAAAATGCAATTTCTTTTCTCAAAGATTCCTTCATTTCTTCAGGAGCATTCTGCCATAGAACATCTTCATTTTCTCTGTAAAACTTGTTCACATAGTTCTGAAGTGCTTCCATCCTACCAATAATTGGATTAATACTATAGGGATTAAATATATCCTTTACTTGCAATCCAAGTGGTGGTTCGTATAGAAATAATTTAGGTTCTGCAAGCAGATACCTAACTTCACTTACACCTGTTCCTACTGTTCCTCTGCGATTTTCTCCTTTAGATAATTCTCTAAGTTTGTTAATCAGCTTATGATATGGTGTTACTACAAAACAATTCTCATGAATATGGATTCTATCCATTAAATCAGGAATGGATATCCCTGTCTTTTCTGAAAATACTTCCATTTCAACAATGAGATTGTCAAGATTTATCACCATGTTTTCTGTTATGTATGTATGGCATTTATCCAAAAACATACCAGATCCAAGCTGACTGAACTTATGAATTATCTTAGAGGGGGTAATTACAGTATGGGATGCTTGAGAACCTCCATTGTACCGAACAACACAATCAATATTTTGTTCATGTGCTAAGTAATCAACAAAAGTTCCTTTTCCTTCATCTCCAAACTGCATACCACATAAGATAAAACTATCCATTGATAAATTCCTCCCATGCTTGTATTGCTTTTGCAAAACTATAATTGCAAACATTGTCACATAACATGAATTTTCTATAACCCATGTTGTACATCAGTTCCAAGTCTGCATAGTCTGCAAGGTCAACAGTTTCTCTTTTTTCAAGAGATAAAAAGATTTTAGAAGCACATATTGCTCCACTATCTCTTGAAATGATGGTCTTCAAATGTTCCAGCATGCTATAGTTCTGCCCTGATTGAAGATATAAATCATCTCTTGCAGCCATTAAGTTTGGTACATTGTACCGCGTAATAAAAGACATTCCTTTTAATGACTCGATTTTCGATACAATCTGAGCATTAGGCAAAATCTGAAGGATTTGTGCCAAATCGTCAAATGTTTCTACAAAAGAAGCCATTATATAGTTTAAGTCCATTTTTCTGCAAGCCCTTAAATACTGTTTGTCTTTTTCTGTTAAATAGCCATCAATTTTGATGTCTTTTGCAAGAATGTTAACAGATTGTCCTGCTCCCAAAGCCTGTCTTGGTAATGGATCTACGAACAACTTATTGCCATCTTTGATGTGAGTAATGTTTACTCTGTCACCATTTCGAAAGTAAATCTGTGCTGGGTACAAAACTTGCACTCTATGGCTTATCTCTATACAAGAATATAAAGGATCAGCCCATTTAGTAACTCTCAATTGTCTACCTTTTATATCAATCCAAAGTTTTTTATTATACTTTATGGACAGACTTTTAAGGATATCAAGAGTTTCTTCTATAGAGTAAGCAGTTTGCACACCTGTGTTGAACCGTACCTCAGAAATATGAGGATTACTGAAAACTTTTTGCACCTTATCCATATTATTAAATGATGGTAAGGTAGCAATTAAAACACAGTCTTGTTTCATAATTGTCCCTCCTTGTTCTAGTAACTGTTTTTAGTTCAGTTCGAATTACCCTTAATATTCAATTAGTAACTTTTATAAGACTATAAGCAAAACCTCCTTATTATAAAATTTATAATTCCCCCAATAAGTCTAATGATTAAAATTAAATTCAGTAGAATATTGGTAAATCATAAGAATTATGTCCATATTTTATCATATATCTACATGATTTTCAATAAAATCAGTAAATTTCTTGACTTTCGACACAGTTCATGGTATATATTATGTGTATTCTAATTAGGAATACAAGAATATTGATGTCTTCTTGGGAATTTTACAATTCCTCAGATGCCAGGCGAAAACGAGTCGCATAAGGGATTGCGAGCTGGTTATTAGAAAGTGTGAAAAATTTTTAAATAATAGTAAACTTGTCCAGTATTTATAAGTAATTAAAAAAGCCATGAGTGCAAAGTTCAATATTCTATTTACATACACACTAAAAAAAATGAGTACATATTTAAAACTCAACATTCTGTTTGAGCTTATTAAAATTGTATTCATAGTAGGTAAATAGAGTATTGGTATATCGCTTATGGTCTTTTTGTTGTGTATAAATTTCTGTCCTCTCTATTTATACAGAAACCAAAAGAGCTTAACAATTTATTTTTGGTATGTAAATAGATTGTTAAGATAGGCAAAAGAATATATGAATGATATTAAATATATTCTTTTGTTTTGGCGAAGCCAAGCATAAATTATCTATCGCAAGATTAGATAATTTATGAGCCCTCCGCTAGGAGCCCACTGGCATCTTTCCAAAACGAAGTTTTTAAAGTGTCATAGTGGGTTACATACTTTCGCTAGAAAGTTATGTAACAGCTCCCTGTGGTCGCTTGCTTGCTACCTACAGAAAGGAAATATATTGGACAAGAACAAAACAAATTATTCAGTAGCTAGAGTAGAAACTTATACTAAAACAAGTATAACTAAAGCTGAAAGACACAACGAAAGAAAAAATAAATCATATTCTAATATGAATGTTGATTTATCTCAAACACAAAATAATATACACTACAAAAGATGTGAAACCACCTATAATGAGAAATTAAAAGAAATGCTTGATAATGGACAAGTATCATTAAGAGGATTAAAAAAGGATGCAAAGTTATTTGATGAACTTATATTTGATATTAATTCTGATTATTTTGAAAAGCATGGTGGTTATGAATTTGCAAAAGAATTTTATGAAAGGGCTTTTCACTTTGCTGAACAAGAGATGGGAACTGATAATATTATATCAGCAGTAATGCATGCAGATGAACTAAATACCGCTTTAACAGAAGAATATGGAAAACCTATATATCATTATCATTTGCATGTTGTAGCACTTCCTGTTGTAAGAAAAGAAGTAAAATGGACTAAAAAATGTAAAGATAAATCTTTAGTTGGAACTACAAAAGAAGTAATCAATCAAATAAGTCATAGCAACAAATGGAAATCAGAGCAAGTATTAGACAATCAAGGAAAGCCTGTATATGATAAAAAAGGAAATGCAGTTTTAATAAAATCGTACAGCTTATTGCAAGATAGATTTTTTAAGTATATGTCTGATAGTGGCTATAAAGACTTTATTCGTGGTATAAAAGGCAGTAATCAAGAACATTTAAGCGACTTGCAATTTAAAATTAAGAAAGATACTAAAAGACTAGAAAACATTACAAATAAAGTTGAAGAAAAGGAAAACTCCTATAATGAGTATATGAAGTATGATAAGAAAATTGACGATATTTCAAATTTAGGAAAGCAAAAGAGATTTTCTAAAAAGATTGAATTAGAACAAGAAGATTATGAGAATTTAACTGAATATGCTAAAAAAGGAATTGTTGCAGATAAAGAAATTTATGAGCTTAATAGCAGAATTGATAATTTAAGAAATGCAGTAGATAAGTGGAAATCTCTATATGATGATATTGTAGAGAAAACAAAAGATTACTTCCATGCTATAAAACTCGCACCACAAAAAGTTACAAATTTTTTTAAAAGTCTATTTGATAAAGAAAAGCGAGATGAATTAGAAAGACAACGAATTGAACAAGAAAAAATACAAGCTGAAAGAAAAGCTAAAGAGCAAGCACGACTAGAAAAGCAGAAATTAAAGAACTCTCCTGAATACAAGAAAAAAAGGAGGGCTGACAGAGATGCAAGATAATGAAAAAATATATAGAATTGAACTAACTAATGAAGAATATGAGTTTTTAGAAAACTTAATAACTGAATTTTGTAATAAGCTCTCTAAAATGGGCAATGAAGAAATCACAGAATATTTAAAAAGTTTTTATCCAGAACAAAATTTGAACTTTGAAAAAGAAATTAAAGGTACTGTTTATAAGGTAAATACCTATTTTAATAAAGATTCGGAACACACTATATTAACTAGATTCTTTGAAATCTTCCAAAAGTAATAGTTTTTGTATTGAATTTTAAGTTTGAAATATGGTATATTATAAACACTACTTGAATTGTAGTAACTATAATTTTATATCGTATTTCGAGCTGTCAAAGAAAGGAGAAAATAATGAAACAGCTAGAAAGCGATAAAATAACTGCTTTGTACTGCCGTTTATCAAGAGATGATGAACTTGCAGGAGAAAGCAATAGTATAAAAAATCAAAAATTGATTTTAAGTAAATATGCAGAAGATAACAAATTTCAAAACATTAAATTTTTTGTTGATGATGGGTATTCTGGAACTACTTTTACAAGACCTGCCTTTATGGAAATGATGGAACTTGCTGAAAATGGACAAGTTGGAACAATTATAGTAAAAGACCATTCAAGACTTGGAAGAAACAGACTTGTTATTGGACAACTTCTTGAAGAAGATTTCGTAAGACTTCGGTATTAGATATATTGCCATAATGGACAACATTGATAGTAGTAAAGGGTTAAATGACTTCTTGCCTATTCAAGACTGGTTCAATGAAATGCATGCAAAAAATACAAGTCAAAAAGTTAGAGCAGTTCTTAAAAGTAAAGGCGAATCTGGAATTTCACTTGCAAATAATGTACCTTATGGCTATAAAAAAGATGAAACAGATAAAACTAAATGGGTTATTGATGAACCATCTGCAAAAATAGTAAAAGAAATATATAATCTATTTATTCAAGGACATGGAACTTGTGAAATTGCTAGAATTTTAAGAGAAAGAAAAATTTTGACACCCTCAGAATATAATGCAAGTATTAGTACAAACTCAAATATAAATACTCAAGACTATCAATATAAATGGTGTGGAACTACTATAGCTGGTATTTTAGATAGACAAGAATATATTGGAGATACGGTAAATTTTAAATGTACAACTCGTTCTTATAAAGATAAGACTAGAGTAAAACTTTCAAAAGAAGATAGAAAAGTATTTAAAAATACTCACGAGCCAATTATTGATGAATATACTTGGAATATTGCAAAACAATTAAGAAATAACAGGAAAAAGCCTACTAGGTCAGGAAAGCAAAGCATTTTTTCAGGATTACTATTCTGCAATGATTGTGGTAAAAAAATGTATTTTCAATCTCCTGTAAAGGACTTAAAAAATAAAGACCATTATAGATGTTCAAGCTATAAACATGATTCTTCAGCTTGTACTTCTCATTATATTACAGATGAAGTATTACAAGTTATTGTTTTAGAGAATATTCAAAGAGTAATTTCGTATGTAAAAAGCTATGAAGATTTATTTATTCAAGAACAACTTGCAAAATCTACACAAGATGAGTTAAAGCATATTTCTAAAAACAAGAAAGAACTTGAAAAAGCGAAAAATAGAATACTTGAAATTGATAACCTATTTATGCATATTTACGAAGATAATATTTCTGGAAAGCTAACAGATGAAAGATTTAAAAACTTATCTTGTAATTATGATAAGGAACAACAGGAATTAAAAATTAAGATTGAACAATTGTCAAAAAATATTGAAAATACTGAAAAGAAAACAACTGATTTAGCACAGTTTATATCTAATGTTAAGAAATATACTGAGATTACTGAACTAACACCAGAATTTTTAAATGAATTGATAGAAAAAATACTAATTCATCAAGCAGAAAAAGTTAATGGTAAGAAAGTTCAAGAAATAGATATATATTATAGAGGTATTGGTATAATTTCTTTTCCAGTTAGTCTTGAAGATATGACAATGGTAATTGAAAAAATGTTAAATAAAAGAATATCAGCTTAATTATTAAGATTTAAGCTATACCTATGGGGAGAACATTTTAGTGTACTTAACTAAAGCGTTCTCCCCTATGAGTTGTGTCATACTAACACAACTCGGGGCTCTGCGAGGCAATAACATTTATCTTTCAAAGATAAATGTTATCCAAATTAACTATTGCCTCGTCAAAGCAAACTTCACTCATCAAAGGTCATATTTTCATCTGACCTTTTAATTCGTTTCGTTGCTTTTCCTCTTTCCCAAAAAGCATTGCTTTTTGGGAACCCTTGCTCTCGTTAATTTGATTGTTGCAACAAAGAAAATATATAAGTAATAGTTGCAACAATTATTCTGTATCATTTTCGCAGAATTTAACTGGCTTAACGCCTATTGGAATAGGTGTAGTATCTTTAGTATAAATTACACTATTATTGCTTTCATCTGGAATATAATCAAAAGCTGTATTAATATCTTTCATTTCAAACTTATCTTCTTCACGAATATATATTATTCCAAATTCATAAGTTTTCATTTTATTTTCTGGATCTAATTTGTAGTAATCTTTTAAAGGAAATACTCTGACGATAGCAGAGTTATCTTCCTTGAAATTGAAATAGAATACTTGTTTATCTACATAGTATGTTGCTTCAGTATATCCAACATCATAATATTGTCTTAATCTCATAATGATTTCGCCAACCTCTTCTTCTGGTAAATAATTGCTAAATCTAATATTACCAAGTACATTACCAAATATTGCAGGTTTAGTTGTATCAATATAACCTTTATCAAATAATTCTTGACAAGGCCTACAAATTGACTCTCTAAAGTTAATTTGATTGACAACTACTTCATTACCAACTAAAGTAAGTTCTATTTCATCAACATATTTCATTATTAAATCTGCTTGTTCTTGTCTAGTATAATCTTTCCAAGTTTTAGTTCTTTCTTGATATTCTTTATCTAGCTTTATTT
>CAMOBD010000056.1 GCA_946578345.1 uncultured Clostridium sp. | reverse complement strand
TTGAGGCTGTAAGAGAGAGAGAGAGAGAGAGAGTAAAAGTCTAGTAAAAATAGACTTTGTTCGTAGTGTAAAAAATAAAGTAAATAGTAATATAAATAAAAGGATAGGTTATATGAAAAAGTCTAAGGAACTTTTTCAAAAAGACCTGTCCTTTTTGTGTACATTTAAAGAATTAAAAGTAAAGGATAAGTATGCCTGAAAAATGTTTTTATGATGAGATTTATTATACTAATACAAAAATTAATAAGAAGTCAATACAAAACTTAAAGCTTAAAGATAAAGAATGGAAAAAAGGAAAGAAAAACAAGGAGGAAAGATAATGATAAAAATAGAGAGCTTGAAAAAAGAAAAAGGAATTACGCTAGTTGCACTTGCTATTACAATAATAATTATAATAATATTAGCAACAGTAACAATAAATATGGCATTTGGAGATAATGGATTAATAAAGCAAGCACAACTTGCAAAAGAGATGACAGCAAATTCAGTTAAGACAGAACAAGAGAATATGAATAGTCTAATGCAAGAGTATGCAAATGTAATGGCAGAGGATAGTGAGTTGAAAAATAAATATGATATATTTGTATTCTTATATGATGATGGAACATTAACTTTTGGCAGACAAAATGAGCCAATAGAAGGAAAAACAGTAGTAAAAGAATATGGAAATATAAAAGGACAAGAGTATAGCAGTTGGCTAGATGAAGATAGCAACATAGTAAGTGATACGCCATGGTTTAATGATAGAGCATCAATAACAAAAGTTAGTATAGTAGATGAAATAGTACCATTGTCAATGGCTAGTTGGTTTTATAGTTGTGAAAATTTAACTGAAATTGAAAATATAGATAAAATAGATATCAGTAAAGTAGAAAGTATGAAGTGGATGTTTACTGGATGTAGTAACTTAACAAGTTTAGATTTAAGTAGTTTTAATACAAGTAACGTAACAGATATGTCAAGAATGTTTTATGGATGTAATCTTTTAACAACAATAGAAGGACTAGAAAATTTTAATACTAGTCAAGTGACAAATATGAGTGGAATGTTTGGGTACTGCTCAAAACTAACTGACTTAAAGTTAAAATGGAACACTAATAGAGTTACCGATATGAGTCAAATGTTTGCAAAATGTGGAAACTTAACAAATTTAGATATAAGCAACTTTAATACTGTTAAAGTAACAGATATGAACCAAATGTTTTATGACTGCTCTTCTTTAACAAATTTAGATATAACTAATTTTAATACTAGTCAAGTGACAAATATGAATACAATGTTTGCAAATTGCTCGAGTTTAATCAATTTAGATCTTAATCATTTTGATACTAGCCAAGTAAAATCTATGGGAAGAATGTTTTATTATTGCACAAGTCTTATAGAACTAAAATTAAATAAATGGGACACGAGTAATGTTACCAATATGGAAGGAATGTTTTTTGGATGTAGTGTCTTATCAGCATTAGATGTAAGTGGTTTTGATACCTGCCAAGTAATAGATATGGGAAACATGTTTGCACTTTGTAAGGAGCTAACAAACTTAAATGTAAGTAATTTTAATACTAGTAAAGTGACTAGAATGGCGTCAATGTTTTATACTTGTTCTGGTTTAGACAGTCTAGATTTAAGTAGTTTTGACATAAAAAATGTAGAAGACATGAGCGCAATGTTCGCAAATTGTACAAATCTAACTACAATTTATGTAAGTGATAATTGGGATTTATCTAATGTTGAAAATACAGATAAGATGTTTTTAAATTGTGGTACAAGCACAACAACACCTAAAGGAAGCAATTTATAAAAAGGACTCTAGTTTTTAACTAGAGTTTAAATTTTTCTATTATATAACAAGACTTTTCCATATATCATATAAATCCATTACGAATTTTTTCCGTTTGCGGAAAATTTTCGTAATAGAGATATTTTAACTAAATGACTGTACAAAATAATAAATATGTTATAATATCTATGTATATAAATAAAGGAGAAGAAAATGAGTATTTTAAATAGTGCAAGTAGTAGAACTGTTGATAGGGGATATGATTATTATAAAAATGGAAATGTAATTTCATATACACAACTATCTGATTTTGAATATGAAGGAGAGATTCAGGGAACGAATAAAGAACCATATCATGTAATGATAAATACGAAACATCCTAAAAGTTCGTCTTGTGATTGTCAATTTGCTAATGGAAATACTATATGTAAACATATGGTAGCTTTGTTTTTTGCTGTTTCTCCAGAAGATTTAAAAGATTATGAAGATTGGGCAGAAAATGATTATGAAGATGTGTATGAGGAAGATGAAGAAGATTATTATTATGATGATTACTATGATGAATATGATAGATATGAAAATTATAATAGATATAAAAGTGACTTCATAAAGCCAATTTTCTTTGATGAGCTTTTATCAAATTTTGTAAATAATCTTTCGGAAAAAGAATTAAAAAATATCTTAAAAGATGAACTAAAAAGGGATGAAGAATATACATTTAATAATTACTTAAAGAAAGAATTTCAAAAATATTCTTCAGATAAAAATAATATACATGCTATTTTAGATAAACTTAATACGAAATTTTATAAATTATTACATGACTATGATTATAACAACAAAGATTATACAATTAATCTCTTAACAAAAGATGAAAAAGAAAAGATTTCAAAGGTATATGTGATAGACAAAGATATGAAAGCAAAAATAGATAAGGTATTTTTAAATCCAGAGATTACAACATATAATAATTATAAATGGTTTGCTTTATTTTATAAAGAACAAAATTCTAAAAAAGATATTGAAGTATATATTGCAAAATTAGAATCTTTTTTTGATACCTTAAAGCATTATAGCATAAGAAATACTGTACCAAAATCTAATGTGCTAATTACAATTTATTTACTAATGGATTTAAATGTAGATGAAATAGCAAAACTACTTGTTAAAAATTGTAAATATGTAGAATATGTTGACTATATTATAGAAAATACAAAAGATGTAAATAAATTATATGAAAAATTCAATAAAGTAGTAGAAAACGAAAAATATATAAATAAAGAATATATAGCAAAAATATATTATAATTTTTATTTGGAATTATTAGATGATGATATATATAATAAATATCTTTATTATGATTTCCTATATTGTAAAGATATTAGTGATTTAATAAAACTAAAAAGCACACCTAGATTTGACTATTATATAAATAAACTACTTCAAGATACAAAAGATGTAATCACATTAGAAAAAGTCTATTTATTTTTAGATAATAAAGAAGAATTATTTAAATTGTTATATAAACAAGAAAATGAATATAGACTAATGGCAAATATTGAAAATTTAAAAGATACTTACAATGATGAATTATTAAAATATTTAAAAAACCGTTTTTATGAAGTAGTAGCAATTGAAAAGAATAGGGACAATTATAAAAAAGCGGCTACCTATGTTGAGGCCATATCTAGACTTGATAATGGAGAAAAACTAGTAAATGAATTAATTAATGAACTTAAAAATTCAGAATACTCTAAAAGAATAGCTATGTTTGATGAGATAAATAAAGCTATTAAGAAGTGACTACTAAGGTCAAACAATTAAATCCATTACGAATTTTTTCCGTTTACGGAACTTTTTCGTAATGGAATATTTTAAATCAAACATATTTAATATGCACTTTAAATTAGGATACAGATGCATTTTTAATCTTATCTTTGAAATAATCTTCTAATACATTGTTTGCCTCTTGGTTAAGAACAAAAGGTGCAAAACATTCTAATTCAGTATTTCGCAAAAGAGTAACCGCAAATATATCTGAAAATATTTTTGCTCTTTCCTCTATTGTAGTATTAAGAAGATTTACTTTTATTTTTTTGTTTATCTTTATAAAGTCCTTTGGTATTAATGACTCTCCATCACATAAAATTATGCTAAGAATTGTCCCTAATTGGTATAACAAAGTATAAACAGCATTTTCTGCAGAAAAAATATATATTTCAAATTTTTCATTGAACCAATCTTTATATAAATATGAGTTTAAATCTCCACATTTTCTTTGGTGAAATAAATATGTCCATTTTTTTATTTTTTAGCAAATCTAAAAGACCATATTTATTTTGAACTATTTCTAAAGCCTTAATAAGGTATTCCTTTTTTATAATATATTCATTATAAGAATCAAACTTTTTATATTTATCAATAGTAGAATCTATACTTACTGCTATAGAAGGCATATCTCTTTTATTTCTTATTTTTTCGCAAAATCCCATGATAGGGGTGTCTACTTGATTAAAAATTTGTATATTACTAAATTTTTTATTATCTATAAAAACTTGAGATTTCCTTCTTTTGTTTGTCCCAATATTTTTGAACTTTTTAATTACTTCTATACATTCATCTTCAAGCAGAATTTCGTCTAGTTGCTTCAAAATTTCAATCATATCTTCAAAAGTAACATTTTTGGAAATTCTGTTTAAAATATCATTACAAAGTTCATTAACATTTTTATTTTCGGGCTGAGGTTTTTCTATTATAGATTTTGGAACATTTTTTATAGTCCTTTTCCTAGATGCAAGTGCTACTTCTTTTCTGGCTTGTACATTTGTATTTAAAATAAAGTGATATATTTTAAATTGTCTAGCATCTTCTGGAATGGCATGAGTAGAAATTACCATATCGCTTGTTTCTGCTATATCTATTATATGAAATTTGCCAGTTAAATCAAATTGACTAAGAATATTTTTTTGTGCTTCTCTTATTTTCTCGTATGTAGTATTTTTATTAATTGTTATTGTGAAGCCAAAATTAATATTTCTATTTGCATAGCCTAATAATTGTTTAATTTGATTTTCAGAATTTTCCCAGACTTTGTTTTCGCCAATGGCAAGTGGAATATATCTATGATTTTCATTTTTGTATATGAAGAAGTCCATTTCTCCAATTTGCTCTTTGGCAAAACCACCTCTGGCTTCTCTTTCTATAATTATATTATTCATTTCTAATACAAATTGTAATCTATTCTTTATGTCATCACTTATCTCATCTTCTTTGTATTTTTCTAATCTGACCGGATCCATTTCCATTTGTTTTATTACATTAATAATTTGATTTACTATAAATTCCTCAGATTTAACGTTTTCTTTCTCTTTTCCTAAAGCAAAACTTATTTCTTTTCGTATATCTTTTGGCATTAAATCTAAATAATATCTTAAATTTACACCAAGAGAATTAAAAATTTTCCTATTTGTTTGATATAAATTAACAATATCATCTAAATATAAAAAATCTAAATCCCAAAATAAAGTTTCTTGATAAAGAAACTTTCAAAAATCATATATAAGGCATATTCATGAGTACAAGTCAAGTCGTGCAAATAATTATCTTGACACCATTCTAATAAATCATGTAATACATTAACACATTTTTCAGTTTCCTCTCTACAAAGATGTGCAGGAAAATAAGTACTCAAATAATCAATTTGAGATTCTTTATCTTCATTTAAATCATAGTAGAAAAGCTCATGATGTACCATTTCCTCTATACAATTGTTTATAATTCTTAGTACTTTATTTGTTGTATCTAAAGGTATAAAAGTTATCATATTTTCACCTCAATTAATAGTATGAAATATTGTATAATTAAGCTTTGGTATGATAAAAAATATAGCGAACCAAATACCGAAAGTAGAGGTTCGCCTTATAAAAATATTTGGTTGCGGGGGGAGGACTCGAACCTCCGACCTTTGGGTTATGAGCCCGGCGATATACCTGTTTTTTTATGTTTTTTAATTTCTTTGTAACCTTACTCTCTCAACCAATATAAGCATACTATTTTATTATTAAAATATATATATTTCAACTATGTCCCTTTAATGTCCCTTTAAATTACTTTTTGTCCCATTAAAAGAACAGATGATATATCTTTTAGTTTTTCAGGTAAAACATTTATATTATTTATTGTTTCTAATTTTTCAATTTCCTTTTTGTTTGTTTCTTCATCATAATCAACATAAAAATCAACAGTTGTACTTCCTAGAGTATGTCCTAAATATTGTTGAACTTGATTTATCGGAATATGAACATCTACACATCTTGTTGCAAATAAATGTCTTAACTGGTAAACACTAACATGTTTAAAGTCATGCCTTTTTAACATTCTATCTAAAGTATCCCATAGATAATCACTACTTAAAGGATTTCCTAAATTATTAACAAAAATGTAGTTATCTTCCATTTGTTCTTTGCTTGTATATCCTTTTTGTTTCATTTCAGATAGCATAAACAAATGCATCAATTCATTTAGCCATTTTTGTAACGGAATAGTTCTATAACTTGATGCTGTTTTCAAATCTTTTTCCTCATAAGTAGATTCGATTTTTTTAAAATTATCATCATAATAGGTAATTTTACCATAATTATCTCTAACTTTTATATTAGATTCTTTGTAACTATAATGTTTCCATTTAATACCTCCATTTTCACCTGGCCTTAATCCTGTGTTTAAAATAAAAATGTAACATAGCCCATTTTGTTCAGATAGCAAGATATTCATTAATTCTTGCTGTTCAGTTGGTGATAATGTAGGTGTTTTCTTTTTCTTTCTAACTTTAGGTGTGCGAATAGTTGGAATAGGATTATATTTAACAATTTTGTCTATTTCAGCATCCGCAAAAGCCATATTTAAAATACTTTTTATCTCCCTTATTGTTTTAGGAGAATATTTTTTTATTGATTTTTTTTCATTACCTGTTGATAAATTAGAGAAATACTCTTGCAAAATAAGTCTATCTAAAGATTGCATTGGATAACTACCTAAATGTGGAATAATATTAGCATTTATTTTTTCAATGTACCCTTGTAGAGTTCTAGCTGTAACAAAAGGTCTTTTGTGAATACGAACCCATTTTTTAAGCCATTCTTCTAATGTGATTTTGTCTTTTTCTATATAAGCATTTTCATTAGACTCTTGCTTAACTCGTATCATTTCTTGAACTAAAACTCTTTTGTCTTTATTAAATAATGATATTTGTTTGGATTTACCATTTACTTTAACTGTAATTCTTCCTTCATATCCTCCATTTTTTTGTCGTATTGATCCCATTCCTCTTGTATTTCTCTTTTTTTTAACAGGCTCTTTTTGTGAAGTTTTTGCCATTATTTTTTCCCCCATTCAAAAATAGAGAACATTAAAGGTAAAAAGCACAATATTTAATATTCTCTATTATATATTAATATAAAAATATAAGCAATATTTAAGTAAAAAATCTTCCAGAGTTTTCATCAAACCACTCTTGCAACATTTTTTTGTTAATGACAATTCTTCTTTTAAATTTTATACAGGGAAAATCAGGATATTTTACTAGTTCACCCATTAAGTTTTTACTTATTCCCATTAAATTTGCTGCTTCACTAATATTTAATCCTATTTTTTCATCATTATTTTGCATCTATATCACATCCATCTTTAATTTTTTGTAATTTATTTCTAGCCCAACTTTGAGAATCAGCAATGTTTTGTATAATATTTCTAGGATACAATTTAAAACATTGTTTCATTTCCACACCAAGTGTCGCAGGATTAATTTCGCCAGTATATTTAGAACTTTGCATATAATCAAGCGCAACTTGTGCATAAGCAACAGCTTCTTTTTTATTCATCTTTGACACCTCCAATAAAAGTTTCAAACAATGTAATAATATTGTCCCATCTAATTTCTGAATTTTCTTGAATACAAATTTCACATTTTTCAATATAAGAAAAATCTTTTTTTCGTCTAATACATATTTCTAATTTTTGACTATCATTAGCAGTATAGTTAATTTCTGCATATATCTTACTTTGTTTAGTATTTAATCTATCTGCTAACTGAAAAACTTTTAATAATTTTTGTTCCATAATTTACTTACCTTTCTTTTATATATTTTGGTACATCATAAGAACGACCAAGAGTTTTATCAAACTCGTATCTGTGTTTTGAAGGGTTATATGTATAAGCACTTTTATTCCATTTTCTATAATTTTCATCACTCAATCTCTTGCTTTTTGATAATTCTCGTGATGCTTCTTTATGTTGTTCTTGTACAAAAGCATAATTATCTTCAATTCTTTGCTTTTCTCTCTTTTGTTTATTAAATTTATTTTGAGCTAATTTCCTTTTTTCTTTTGATTTATTTTTTCTAAATGCTTTTTCTGTTTTATACCTTACATCTGTTTTTACAACTTTTGTTATATATGCTGAAGAAACTTTTTCTCTTTCTGCTATATCTTTTACTTTTAAATGCTTAATATAAAACATTTCAAATATTTTATCTTTTAAGGTTTCCATATATAAATACCACCCTATGTTTTTGCTGGTTAATTTTTTGTCGACACTTTTTAGGTATAACAAGACTATTAGAAATTTACTTAATTTCTAATTCTTTCATCTTTTTAGCGAAGGCTTCTTCTCTTTTTTTCTTTTCTTTTAATTCTTTATATAAACGATATTTTAATTTAAGTTTAGGTAATAAAATATCAAAAAAGAAAAGTACTACAACAAGGGATATTCCTAATAATAGACATCTGAAAAACATATCTATATTCTCCTTTCTTAAATTTAAGTAAAGACAGATAAGAGCTTGTCTTATCTGTCCTTTTCAATATAGTGCTTCCTTAAAATTTGCCCTTCATTATATATACAGTGAGTAAGTCAGCGAAAATCTACCCAAACTTTATAATTTTTTTTCAAAATTATATCTTTTTATTCCTTCAATTAATTTTAAAATGATAAATTGGTATCTATCTTCGTCTCCAAAACTATATTTTTTTATCATTTTCTTTTTTCTTTCAATAATTTCTAACATTGCCATATCATTTCCTTGTTGTGCTAATTTACCTAATTCAAATAAATTTTTATCTTTCATTATTTAAATCTCCTTTCAAATATTTTCTTAATTTTTCAATAGCTCGTACTTTTATTCTGCTAACAGATTTAGACCATATTTCAAGTATTTTAGCTGCTTCATCTTGTGATAATTCTTCTTGAAAAAGCAAAAAAATCACCGACTGTTCGATAGCAGTCAGTGAATTAAGGGCATTTTTTAATTGTAAAGACAAATCAATTTTGTCAATATCAGACAAGTGTGCATCACTCGCAATAAAATCTTGTAAATAAGCAGAATAATCCTCATTATCTACAATTGTTTTTTCTTTATTACTAATATTTGATTGTTTTTTGAAATAAGTTCTAGATGATAGAATTATAGTTTTATTTAGGAAACTATCAAACCTTTCTTGCTTATAGTTATTTTTATCTCCCATAAGTATTCCTCCCAAATCTTAAATTTGGGTTTGATATTCCTATCTAAGAGGAATACTTGCTTGAAGTATAAAAATAAAACCTCCTTCCTTTAAAATATATAAAAAATGAGTCTATTGTACCTATCTAGTAATGAAACATAAATATCATTCGTATTTTTTTAATACTCTTTTGCACCTTCAATTTATATTCTTCCTAAATAGGTATATAAACCCACAGGAATTATACAAAAAGAAAAGTGCAAAATTTGTCGAAAAGTAGTGCAGTTTATCGTATCATGTCAGTTATTAGAAAATGTACAATTTCTAAAACACTGTATTTTACTGCCTTTTTATAATTTTAAATTCCTATTTGTCATATATTTTGTCAGTAATAAGGAGTGTAATATTCTTATAAAGGAAGATAAAATAGTAGTATTAGGAAGAAGGAGGCTAATTATGATTTTAGATGCAGTAAAAATTGGAATGAGAATAAGAAAAATTAGAGAAGAAATATACCATGAATCAAGGCAATTATTTGCCGAAAGATGCGGTTTATCAGAAAATCATTTAGGAAAATTAGAAACAGGTACACTTAATGTTAGTGTTAAGGCCTTAAATAAAATATGTACTGCAACTGGCACAACTACAGATTATATTTTATATGGAAATAGTGAAACAAAAAATTTGACTACAAGAAAAACGATAGATAATTTTTTAGATAATAGTACAAAAAAAGAATTGAAAATGTATTTAAAGTTTATTTCTACTCTTAAAAGCTACTTTGAAGATGAAGACTAGCAGAGATACTTTTTCTGCTAGTTTTTTGTTGAAAAAAGTAATTTATTATGATATATTTTTCATATATAAAACCATAAAAGGAGAGACCAAAAAATGAATTTAGAAAATGATTTATCCAAGAAAAATAAAGAATTATTACAAGAAATAGGAATAAAAAGTGAAAATAGAGAATATTCAAAAGATGAAATTAAATCTTTTAGTAATATTATTGGGGATTATATTTTTAGTATGAGTTCAAAGAATGGCGATATAGGAACAGCACTTACTAAATATGGTGATGTATTAAATGTTTTTGTAAGAAATGAAAAATAGGAGATATAAAAGTGATAAATATATTAATTCATGGAATGGGACAAAATGAATCAAGTTGGGATAAAGTAAAAACTATACTAAATGAAGATAATATTGATGTTAAAACACCTAATGTGTTTGAAATTGCTAAAAATTATCAATTAAATTATGATAATTTATATAGAGCTTTTGCAGATTATTGCAATGGTTTTAAAGAAAAAATAAATTTAGTTGGTCTTTCGCTCGGAGGAATACTTGCTATTGATTATGCCGTAGAATACCCTCAAAAAGTAAATTCTATCATTCTTAGTGGAACACCATATGAATTACCAAAAAAATTATTAAGATTTCAAAATTTTGTTTTTAAGTTTATACCTAAAAAGAATTTTGAAAATATAGGAATTTCAAAAAAAAATTTTATAGAATTAAGTAATTCACTAGCGGAACTAAATATTAAATTTAAGGTATCAAAAATACAATGTAATACATTAATAATATGTGGTGAAAAAGATACTTTAAATATGGAAAGTGCAAGACAGTTAAATAGTAATATAAAAAATAGTAAAATAAAAGTTATACAAGGTGCAGGACATGAAATTAATATTGATACACCAGAAGAATTTGCAAATACCATAAAGGAATTTTATTATAATAAATAGTAAAATTTATCGAGATGTAAAGTTTTGGTTGCAATTTAAAAAGTATTGCAAAATTATA
>CAMOBD010000055.1 GCA_946578345.1 uncultured Clostridium sp. | reverse complement strand
TTCATTTTAGTTTTTTCTTGCTCTTCCTGCTCCTCCGCTTCTGCTAAAGTCTGCATTTCATCCTTGCTTGTAAATTTCCAAAATTCAAAAATACTTTTCTTATGTTTATCTATTTCTTTTATATATAGCTCTGCATTATCATTCTTCTTAGACAAAATTTCTTCTTTTGTCTCCATTGCCTTAATGTCAAGATTTAAATTAGTATTTTCTTTTACTACTTCTTCTAATTTTGTACAAATATTTATTAAATCTTCTATTGTATATTGAGATTTTAATGCATATAACTCTTCTAAAGTTTCATCCTTTTGAACATCTTCTCTTTCAGTCTTTCTAATAGGCTTTGCTTCTACTTGCACATCTTTCTTCTTTTTAAAGAAATATTTTACCCTTCCAAAGAATGTTTTTTTGCACTCTAAGAAAGTAGCTATTTGCTTTTGCCTTAATAGATATTCTTGTGTTAAGTCTTCTATAACTAGTTTAAATTTAGCTAATTTTCTTTTTAATTCTTTTCTCTCTTTTTCTTCATTTTTTAACTTCTCTATTTTATCTAAATATTCTAGCTTAATAAAATCTGAAAGAGTGTTATACTCAATTTTTTTATCATTGTGCCAAAATTCTATTTCTCCTAATTTTCCAATTTTAGTTTTAAAATGATATTCTTCTTTTGCACCAGTTGCTAAAATAAACATTGCTTTTAATAATTTATATAATTCTAATGCTTCTTGTTTTGTAAGTAATGTAATGCTATATGTACACTTTATTTTTTCATATGTGCTTGTTTCTCCTACAATTTTCAAGCACATGTTATCATCTTTATCATACACCTCATAAACATTTGGCCATTCTTTTGTAAAATACCATAAGTAATTTTCTACATCTGCAATCTCAGATTTAGTAAGAAATCCTCCTGAATACTCCATGTGACTGATTGGAGCAAAAATATATCTTCCTTTTTTTGCTCTTGCATTTTTTATTTGTTCTTTTAATAAATAAAAAAGTGCATTATTATCTTGCTCATTTGTTGGAACAAGCATAAAATACTTTTTTGCATAATCAGAGTAATATATCTGCCAAATATAATTGTTTGGATATTTGACCTCATATGGAATAATATCATTTAACTCTTCTTGCTCTTTTGCAATTTCTTCTATTCTATCCACATTCATTGTGGATACCATATTCATGAATGTAGCAAATTTTTCTATATTTTTCTTAGTTTTATCATCTAAGTATTCGTAAATAGGGCTTGCAAGTTTATATCTTTCTTTAATATCCATTAATCTATCAGCTGGTGTGATAAGTATTTCTATATTCTTTATATTTACATATTTATATACTTTATATATTGTATCATCATATGATTTAGATGGCCTAAAATTTAGAGTGTCATGTTCCTTTAAAAAGGCTGGTATTCTGTTTAGTTTTAGTCCAATATATTCTAAATTTTTCTCGATTGTGCTTTCTGTTTCTTTAGTATTTTTAGCCATTTTTATCATTCCTTTCCGCAGAATATTATATCATAAGTTTTGAGATTATTCTATATGTAATGAAAAGATTTTTTAATTTCATTAAATGTCCCTCAAGGCAAAGCCCTGAGGGATAATTTAGAGATTAAAACTATTTTTTAGCAACGGCTAACTAAATCAGTCTGTTGCTTCAGAAGGCTTTTCTTCCTTCTTTTTCTTATTGAGCATATCAATCATAAGATAGCCCATCAAGAAATTGTTGTTTCCGTCCATGTTGTTTCCCATCATGGACGCCATAAGAACAATGTCCATCAAATTATATAAACCTAGTGAATTATCACTAGGTTTATAACTTATTTATGAGTGAGTGTCAAATTAAATTAAATGGATCAATCGCCTTGCACAATCCAATATTGTCACAAATAATAGTGTTTCTTGTAACAACAAATCCAGGAATTTGTACCCTTGAAAAATCGATTTGGATATTCTCACCTTCATAACGGTCATTTTTGTATGGTCCATGACCAGCTACGCCGTATTCAGCTCGTACATCCATTGCCATAGTTCTGACTTGAATTTCGAATACAAGTCCATCCGGTTTCTTAATGATAGCATGTAGGCCCTGATAGCCATTTTTCTTTGGACTTATTATATAGTCCTTTACATTAGCCTCAAAGCCATCTATAATATAGCTCTTTGTTGGAACTATAATATCTGGATTGTTTTTGGAATCAAACCCACTAGACAATACCGGCTCTGCTTCTGCCAAAATACATTTACGTTCTTTGATAAAGAACTCAATTATTTTGTTCATTACTTGATACGCTGCTTTTATTGATTGCATAGTATCAGTTGGTGTAGAACACAGTACAATTCGAAATCCTAAAAGGTCTCTTACCTTTTCCAACGAATTTCCTTTTCTAAGATACAAGCGAATCTTTTCATTTGTACCAATGAAATCTTTAAGACGTCTTGTCAGTCTAAATCCAACTTGTAACTCGCCTTTCAGCTCCCGCATATGCTCTTTCAAGCTATAGAATTCTTGCTCTAAAAGAATTAATTTGTTTACTTCCTTTATGTCGTAGAACTCTTCTAACTTATTAGCATACAGGCTTGCATACATTGAACCGTCTTCCCGTAGCCTTGCAATGTAGCCTTTCCATACTTCATCCATAGAAGATGAATTATAAACTACTTCAGCTAAATCTGGGTATTGAATTTTTTTATTCATGAAAATATTCATCCTTTCTGTCTATTACTTAGTTGTCCCCACATAATTTAACTTCTACTCTCAATAAAATAAGTTTATTGAAAGACTATAGAATAATTATACCATATTTGTAAGTAGTTTACAATAATTGTTTTTTTCATCTTATGTGAAAAGTCTAGATTTATCAATGTGTATTTTCTATTAAAGTATAACTAATCAATTATATTTTATTGAAATAATCTTGTGAATTATGAAAAATATGTAGAATAAAAACTTCATGAGTGTCATTCTTGACTTGATAGATTACAATATATCGGAGCCCATATAATTTTATATTCATTTTTCAATATTATACTTCGCCTCCATTTCTGCCACAACATCTTCCATTGGTATGCCTTTTCCGTCTTTAATTTCTTGTACAGCCTCTTCAATCTGCTCCCACAAATTCTTTTGGAACTCTTCAAAAGAAGCATAATGCTTGTCAAAATGCTCTGCCACTAATCTATCTATTCTTTCTTCCTCTGTTTCTGCTTTTGTATTAATTATTTCTTCATATGCCTCATCACTTAAAACAACTAAATCATTAGTTCCATTTTTTGTAATGTACATAGGTTCTTTTGTTTCATGGCAAATTTTAGAAATTTCGTTATAATTATTTCTTAAATCTGCACAAGGTCTAATTAGTGCCATACAAATCCCTCCTCGTTTTTCAATAGGCAAATTATATCATAATTATTGTATGAGTGCAATAGTTTTAAACTATTGCACCCTTATTTTGCAAACGTATCTATTTCTTCTACTACTTTTGCTATAAACTCATCTACATCCATTGCTCCAATGTCTCCATCTTTTCTAGAACGTACTCCAACTGTTCCAGCCTCTTTCTCCTTATCTCCAAGAACTAGCATGTATGGTATTTTTTGAAGTTGTGCTTCTCTTATTTTGTATCCTATTTTTTCATTTCTATCGTCTACTTCTACTCTAATTCCTACATCTTCTAGTTTCGCTTTTACTTCATTTGCATAGTCATTGTGAGCATCTGCAATTGGAAGTAACTTTACTTGTACTGGTGCAAGCCATGTTGGGAATGCTCCTGCATAGTTTTCAATTAATACGCCAATAAATCTTTCTATACTTCCAAATATAACTCTGTGAAGCATAACTGGTCTATGTTTTTCTCCATCTTCTCCAATGTATGTTAAGTCAAATCTCTCTGGCATTTGGAAGTCTAATTGTATAGTACCACATTGCCATTCACGTCCTAAAGAATCTTTGATATGGAAGTCTATCTTTGGACCATAGAATGCTCCATCTCCTTCGTTTAATTCATATGGCATATCCATATCTTTAAGCACTTTCTTTAATGCACTTTCTGCCATCTCCCATTGTTCATCAGAGCCCATTGAATCATCTGGCCTTGTAGAAAGTTCAACTGTATATTCAAATCCAAATATGCTGTATACCTCATCAACAAGTTTCATAATTCCGGCTATTTCTGATTCGATTTGCTCTGGTAAGCAGAATATATGTGCATCATCTTGTGTAAAGCATCTTACTCTGAATAATCCATTTAATTCACCTGATTTTTCATGTCTATGAACTAGTCCTAATTCTCCTGCTCTTATTGGTAGGTCCTTGTATGAATGCATTTTGCTCTTGTATACAATCATTCCTCCTGGGCAGTTCATTGGCTTAATTCCATAATCTACATCATCTATTTTTGTTGTATACATGTTTTCTTTGTAGTGATCCCAATGTCCTGAACGATGCCATAGTTCTTCGTTTAATATCATAGGAGTTTTTATTTCAACATAACCATTTTTTCTATGAATATCTCTCCAAAAATCTTCTAGTACATTTCTTAGTACCATACCTTTTGGTAAGAAGAATGGGAAACCAGGTCCTTCTGGAGCTATCATAAATAACTCTAACTCTTTTCCTAATTTCTTATGGTCACGTTTCTTTGCTTCTTCTAACATATTCAAATACTCATCAAGTTGACTTGCTTTAGGGAATGAAATCCCATAAAATCTCTGAAGCATTTTATTATGCTCGTCCCCTCTCCAGTATGCACCTGAAGAAGAAAGTATTTTTACAGCTTTTACTTTTCCAGTACTCATCAAATGTGGTCCAGCACATAAATCTGTAAAGTCACCTTGTTTATAGAAAGAAATTTCTTCACCTTCTGGAAGTTCTTCTATTAACTCAACTTTGTAGTCCTCGCCTTGCTCTTTCATGAATTTTATAGCTTCATCTCTTGAAAGAGTAAATCTTTCTATAGGTAAATCCTCTTTTATAATCTTCTTCATTTCTGCTTCAATCTTTTCAAAATCATCAGAAGAAATATTGTTCTTAACATCAAAATCATAATAGAAACCTTTATCTATAGCAGGACCTATTGTCAATTTAATATCATTTCCATAAATTCTTTTAATAGCTTGAGCCATAATGTGAGATGTAGTATGCCAATATGCCTTCTTTCCATCTTCACTATTTTCAAAAGTAAGGATTTCTACCTCTGCATCATCCTCTAATTTGTATCTTAAATCTCTAACCTCTCCATTAACCTTAGCACAAGTAGCATTTCTTGCTAACCCTTCGCTAATCTCTTTTGCTAAATCAAGTACACTAATACCTTTTTGCACCTCTTTTACAGATCCATCTTTTAATGTAATCTTCATAAAAATCATCTTCCTTTCTTTTACACTTTTAGAGTGTCCATAACCGGAACAAAGCGACGAACGTCGCCCTTTGTTCGTGCCGATTTGAGTTTCCGAGCAAAGGGAGGAAATCTCAAAGGCAATAGCGATTTTCAGCTCTTTTTTAAGTTATAGGAAATGCAATTTCCTATAACTTAAAAAAGCACTCCTCTAGCAAGACTTAATTGCCAGAGGGGTGCTTTATATAACACGGTTCCACCCTTTGTTTCACTCTAAATTGCTTTTAACGCAAGCCCTACGTCTAGTTTTCCCTTTGAACTTAGGTATACACATTTTCTTTAGCCCACATGTTGATTGTATAGACATTTCTTTCAAATCAACACTTAAGTTCTGTCCCTTTTGTCCAAGTTCTTGGACAAAATCTAGTGTCCCTAACGTCCAAGTTTTGCTAGAAACAATGAGGTAGTTTTTCAAATATGTTTATTTAGAATAGCTTTCAGCCTACGACTATTCCTCTCTTGAAACAACCTTTATTTTACTTTTTCTCATTTATGTTTTTGTCAATATTACTATGTTTTTCATTATACTACCTTTTAGAGTATTATGTCAATATTTTTTTGTTTTATTTTGTATAACCAGGCTTTCCTAATAACTTAAACATATTCGTTTTGTATTTCTCTACTCCTGGTTGATTGAATGGATTAATTCCTAAAATTGAACCAGACATGGCACATGCAAGTTCAAAGAAATATATCAATTGTCCCATATTGTTTGCATCTAATTTTTCTATGTTTATCAATATATTTGGAACATCTCCATCTGTGTGTGCTGCAATAGTTCCTTCCATTGCTTTTTTATTTACAAAGTCTAAAGTTTTTCCTTCCAAATAGTTTAAATTATCTAAGTCATCTTCTTCAAGTTTCATCATTATATCATTATTTGATTTTTCTATATTTATTACAGTTTCAAATAAATTTCTTCTTCCCTCTTGTATATATTGACCTAATGAATGTAAATCTGTTGTAAATTCTGCACCTGATGGATATATACCTTTTTGCTCTTTTCCTTCACTTTCTCCAAATAATTGCTTCCACCATTCTATAAAATAATGCATCTTTGGCTCATATGATACTAAAATTTCTGTATTCTTTTCTTTTTCATATAAAATATTTCTTATTACTGCATATTTATAACATTCGTTATATTTCAAGTTATCATCTGAATACCTATCTTGAGCAATTCTTGCACCTTCCATTAGTTCATTTATATTAATTCCTGCCACTGCAATTGGTAAAAGTCCTACTGCTGTAAGAACAGAATATCTACCACCAACATTGTCTGGTATTACAAATGTAGTATATTTTTCCTTTTTAGCAAGTTCTTTTAGTGCACCTTTATTAGCATCTGTCGTAACATAAATCCTACTTCTTGCCTCTTTTAGACTGTATTTATTTTCCATTATCTCTCTAAAAATTCTAAAAGCAATTGCAGGCTCTGTTGTAGTTCCAGACTTAGATATAACATTTATTGAAATATCTTTGTCTCCTATGTAATCTATTAAATCATTTATATAATTTGTGCTTAAATTATTTCCAACATACAAAATTTGAGGTGTTTTTCTTATGGATTTATCTTGCATATTATAAAAAGTATTTGTAAGTGACTCTATAACAGCTCTTGCTCCTAAGTATGAGCCTCCAATTCCAATTACTAGTAAAATATCTGAATTAGATTGGATTTTTTTTGCAGCTTTTTTTATTTTTTCAAACTCATCTTTATCATAATCAGTTGGTAAATTAAGCCATCCACAAAACTCATTTTCATCATCTGCTTTTTCATGTAATTTCTTATGAATTTCAACAACTTGTTTTGCATACTTCATTACATTTTTCTCAAATACCCTAGTATATTCAAAATTAACCTTAATGTTCCCCATACTCTTCCTCCTTTGTATATTATATTATTTCTCTGCATATATGATATTATACAAAAAGATTTTTAGCAAGGGATTTTTACAAAAAAATGTAATTTTTCGCAAATGTGCAATTGGGGACTGTCCCCAATTGCACAAATCGTTTACATAATTCTGTTATTCTATCTCAATTGCTCCAGTGTACAAGCCATAGTACATGCCTTTTTTAGCTATTAGTTCTTGATGGTTTCCTCTTTCTATAATTCTTCCATGGTCTAGTACCATTATTAAATCTGAGTTTCTTATTGTAGAAAGCCTATGTGCTATAACGAAAACTGTTCTTCCTTTCATAAGCTTATCCATACCATCTTGCACTATTTTTTCTGTACGTGTGTCTATACTTGATGTTGCTTCGTCTAGTATTAGTACTGGTGCATTGTCCAATGCTGCTCTAGCTATTGATAGAAGCTGTCTTTGTCCTTGTGATAGTCCTTCTCCATTTCCTGTAATGACTGTGTCATATCCTTGTGGTAAATGCTTAATAAATTGGTCTGCATTTGCAAGTTTTGCTGCTGCAAATACTTCTTCGTCTGTTGCTTCAGGTCTTGAGTAACGGATGTTGTCTTTTATTGTTCCTGTAAATAAGCTTGTGTCTTGAAGTACCATTCCAAGTGACCTTCTTAAATCTGCTTTCTTTATTTTTTGTATGTTTATTCCATCATAACGTATCTTTCCGCTTTGTATATCATAGAAACGGTTGATTAAGTTTGTTATTGTTGTTTTTCCCGCTCCTGTTGCTCCAACAAATGAAACTTTTTGTCCCTCTTTTGCTTCCAGTGAGATGTCATGTAATACTACTTTTTTGTCTGTATATCCAAATACTACATCAGAAAATGTAACACGTCCTCTAAGTCGTGCATATGTAATTCTTCCATCATGATGTGGATGTTTCCATGCCCACAATCCTGTTCTTCCTTCTGTCTCTATTAATTTACCGTCTTCCATCTTAGCATTAACAAGTGTAACATATCCATCGTCTTCTTCTGATTTTTCATCAATTAGTTTGAATATTCTTTCTGCACCTGCCAAGGCCATTGCAATAAAGTTCATTTGTTGTGATACTTGACCTAGTGGGTTTGTAAATGATTTTACATATTGTAAGAATGCTGCAATGCTACCAATTGATAGGATTCCATTTACTGAAAGAATACCACCAATTACTGCTACTAATACATATCCAAGGTTACCTATATTTAAAATACATGGCATTAATATATTTGCATATGTATTTGCACTAGTTGCACTATCACATAAATCTTCGTTTAGTTCATCAAATCTTTTCATGTTTTCTTCTTCATGACAGAATACTTTAACGACCTTTTGTCCTTCTATCATTTCTTCAATATATCCATTTACTTTTCCTAAATCTTCTTGTTGTTTTACGAAAAACCTTGAACTATTTCCACCTAAATATCTTGCAACAAATGTCATAATAATAACCATAGCAATTACTACTAATGTCAAATATATATTTGTTGTAAACATTGAAATAAGTACTGTTATCATTGTAATAACTGCTGAGAACACTTGTGGAATACTTTGACTTAGGCATTGTCTTAATGCGTCTACGTCATTTGTATAAGTACTCATCGTTTCACCATGTGAGTGACTATCAAAATATCCTATTGGCAAAGTTTGCATATGTTCGAACATTTCTGTACGAATCTTATTTAATATACCTTGCGAGATATTAATCATTAATCTGTTGTACACATATGTAGCAATAATTCCAACTAGATATATCCCTGCCATACCTAGTATAGCTTGTAATAAAGAGCTGAAGTCGGGATTTTGCTGTCCTATTAATGGCACAATGTAGTTATCTATTAATTGTTGGATAAATTGTATTCCTATAACACTGGCAATAGCACTTACAATAATCGCTACAAACACAATAAAAAATTGCAATTTGTATGTTGTGAATACATATTTCAAAAGTCTAAACACTGTTTTTGATTTTTTAGTTTTCTTCCCCATTTTTCTCACTATCCTTTCTTAGGTTATACTCAGTTTGAAAAAGAATTAAATTTTGGCTAGGAAAACGAGTTTGAAATTTATGAGGCGTACTCCTTGTACGTTGATTAAATTTCAAATGAAGTTTGACAACGCCAAAATTGTAATTATTTTTCAAACTTCTCATCTCCTTTCATTTGAGACTCATACACTTCTCTATAAATCTGATTTGCTTTCAATAATTCCTCTGATGTACCAACTCCATCAATTCTTCCATCATTAAGTACAATTATTTTATCTGCATCTTCGATTGATGTAATACGTTGCGCAATAATAATTTTGGTTGTATCAGGGATTTCTTCTCTAAATGCCTTTCTAATTAAAGCATCTGTTTTTGTATCTACTGCACTTGTAGAATCATCTAGTATAAGTATTTTTGGTTTCTTCAAAAGTGCTCTTGCAATACAAATTCTTTGTTTTTGACCACCAGAAACGTTAGTGCCACCCTGGTCTAGCACAGTTTCATATTTTGCAGGGAATTGTTGTATAAACTCATCTGCTTGTGCTAATTTGCACACTCTTTCAAGTTCTTCATCAGTTGCTTCTTTATTTCCCCATCTTAAATTTTCACTAATAGTTCCAGAGAACAAAACATTTTTCTGTAATACCATAGACACACTATCTCTTAAGGTTTCTATATCATAATCTTTTACATTTACTCCACCAACTATTACCTTTCCTTTTGTTGCCTCATATAATCTTGGAATTAATTGTACCAATGTAGATTTAGAACTACCTGTACCACCGATAACTCCAACAGTCTCACCTGCTTTAATCTCAAGGTTTATATCACGTAAAGCGAATTTATCTTTATCTTTTTCGTCACTGTAACAAAAACTTACATTATCAAATACTATAGATCCATCTTTTACTTCTTTTAAATTCTTTTCTTTCTTTTTTATTGCAGGCTCTTCTTCTAGCACTTCAATAATTCTCTCTGCAGAAGATTGAGATATAATTATCATGACAAATACCATTGATAGCATCATTAAACTCATCAATATCTGCCATGCATATGTAATAATACTTGAAAGCTCTCCTGTTTGCATTTCTCCACCAACAATAAGTCCAGAGCCAAACCATGAAATAAGAAGAATACATGTATATATTGTAAATTGCATTACTGGGCTGTTAAAAGCTACAATTTTCTCAGCTTTCTTGAAAAAGTAGAACACTTCATCATTTACATTTTTGAATTTTTGTTTTTCCAAATCTTCTTTTGCATACGCTTTTACAACTCTAATACCACTCAAATCTTCTTGTACAACTCTATTCAAATTATCATATTTCTTAAACACTGTCTCAAAATTTGGATGTGCTTTTTTAGCAATGTAAAATAGAAGAAAACCTAAAATAGGTATTGCAACTAAAAAGATACAAGCTAGTTTTGGGCTAATAGTAAAGCACATGAAAAGTGCAAAAATCATCATGATAGGACCTCTTACAAGAATCCTAATAATCATTTGAAATGCATTTTGTACATTTGTAACATCTGTTGTAAGTCTAGTAATCAAACTTGATGTAGAGAATTTATCTATATTTTCAAATGCATATGTCTGTATTTTATCAAACATCGCCTTTCTTAAATTTTTAGCATATCCTGCTGATGCCTTTGCTGCAAATCTTCCAGAAAGCATACCAAATGTTAACGAAAGAATAGCAGATACAATTAAAAATACACCTATTTCTAGGATGTACTTAACGTCACTATTTTGAATTCCAACATCTATAATCTTCGCCATCAAATACGGAATAATAATCTCCATGATAACTTCAAAAATGACAAAAATAGGTGTCAAAATAGCAGCTTTTTTGTAATCTTTAATATAACTTGCTAATTTTTTTATCATTTCTAATTCTCCTTTCCCGACAGTTGTGCAATTGGGGACAGACCCCAATTGCATATCTTGTTTACATAAATAATAATTG
>CAMOBD010000054.1 GCA_946578345.1 uncultured Clostridium sp. | reverse complement strand
CTAAAAAAGCAGAGCCTTTTAAACTATGGTTAGCACATGTAGGAAAAGAAAGAATAGATGAAACATATGATCCAGAAATAGCAATAAATAGAGCATTAGATACATATAGAAAAAAAGGATATTCAGAAGAATGGATAAATCAAAGATTAAAAACAATAGATATAAGAAAAGAATTTACAGATGAATTAAAAGAAAAAGGAATAAATGAAAGTAAGGATTTTGCAATATTAACAAATATTTTGACACAAGCATGGAGTGGTTATTCTGTCAAAGATTATAAAAATTTAAAAGGTTTAAAAAAAGAAAATTTACGAGATAATATGACTAATATGGAACTTGTCTTAAATATGCTTGCAGAAACGTCTTCTACTGAAATATCAAAAAGTAAAAATCGTAAAGGATTTAAAGAGGCAGAAGATTCAGTAAAAAAAGGAGGAAATATTGCTAAAATTGCAAAAGAGCAACTAGAGAAGGAAACTGGTAAGAAAGTTATATCTGATAAAAATGCTAAAGGAATAAGAAAGTTAAATTCTGGTGAAGAGTAGTTTTGAAAATACTTATTACTTCAAAAAAGCTCTAAAATTTCAATAAATAACTTGAAATTTTAGAACTTTTTCTATGTTACTCTGCCAAGATACAGCAAACTAGAAGCACCACATTCACAATTTATGTCAAGAAAACATAAGATATAGCAAAAATAGAATTCTAAAACTTATATAGATATATCTTATGAAAGGAATGAGTAAAATGCCTAGTTACATAATAGATGGAGGAAAAAGACTAGAAGGAGAAGTGGATGTGTCAGGATCAAAAAATGCATCACTTCCAATCTTAGCATCTAGCATACTAAACTCTGGAACAACAAAGTTATATAATGTGCCAGAGATACGAGATACAAGAATAACACAAGAAATATTAAAATTTTTAGGATGTAAGGTCAAAAAACATAAAGGAAAAATTGAGATAAATTCAAAAGAGATGGCTAAAAAAGAGATACCAGAACATTTGATGCATCAAATGCGTTCTACAGTAATTTTGGCAGGTGCAATCTTGGGAAGATTTAGAGAGGTAAGGTTTTCGTATCCTGGCGGATGTGACATTGGAGCAAGACCAATAGACCTTCACTTAAAAAGTTTTGAAAAATTAGGAATAAATATTGTGGAAAATGCTGGATTTATTGTATGTAAATGTGATAAAATAATAGGGGCAAATATAGACTTGGATTTTCCAAGTGTAGGAGCAACAGAAAATATAATTCTAGCATCTGTTTTTGCAGAAGGAGAAACCAATATAACAAATGCTGCAAAAGAGCCAGAAATTATTGATTTGGCAAATTGCTTGAATAAAATGGGAGCCAAAATTGAAGGTGCTGGAACAAGTAATATAAAGATTGTTGGTGTAAAGAAGTTAAATGATATAAGTTATAATATTATGCCAGACAGAATAGAAGCAGGAAGCCTGTTATGCATGGTTGCCGTGACAGGTGGAAAGGTTAAACTAAATAATGTAATTGCAGATAACATTATTCCTGTGATAAACAAACTAGAAGAAAGTGGATGCAAGGTTGAAAAATATAAAAATAGTATATATTTGGAAGCACCAAAAAAGCTAAAAGCATTAGATATAAAAACAATGCCATATCCAGGGTTTCCAACTGATATGCAATCTGTTTTTGCGACAATGCTTACTGTGGCAAAAGGAACATCTGTTATAATAGAAAACATTTTTGAAAACAGATACAAATATATGTCTGAACTTATGAAAATGGGAGCTAAAATAACAATTGAAGGAAAGACAGCAGTTATAAAAGGAGTAAGAAAGCTATCTGGTGCTAAAGTTGCAAGCACAGATTTAAGAGGTGGAGCAGCAATGGTAACAGCAGGATTGGTAGCAAAAGGAAGGACTGAAGTTACTAATATAGAATATATACTAAGGGGCTATGAAAACTTAGACAAAAAATTAAGAAAATTAGGAGCAAATATATCGTTAAAAGAAGGTGAGAAAATGCCAAGAGGGACTAAGGAAAAAGAAACAAAAAGAAGAGCTAAAAAGAGTAATAGTAAAGATAAGAAGAATAAAAACAACATAAATCAAAATAATGTAAATGAGACAAATCAGAATGATAAATTTAGTTTTGATGATGAAATAGTTATAGGATTAAGACGTATTGATGAACCAGAGATAAATCCTAAAGAACTAAAGAAACAAAAGAAAAATGTCAAGAAAAAAAGTGCTAATAAGAAGAATACAAAAGAAAATACAAAACATATTGAAGAGCCAGAGCTAATAATAAAATCTAAATATATGCAAAATTATGAGGAGAGCTTAGAGAGAGAGAGAGTACATAATAGGGTAGAGAAAAAAAATAAAAAGAGCAAGGTAAACAATAAAAGAAACAAAAAGAAAAATGAAAAACAGCAGAGAAATAATTATAGAAAAAATAATAAAAATGTAAGAAGAAAAGGACATAATTTAAATGAAGAATTTGAAGAAGATCCAAGACTAATAAAGAAGAGAGAATTATCTAAAAGAAGAAGAAAATTTATATTTAAAATAGTAAAAATATTAATTTTGTTAGGTATAATCATAGGCGGAATTGTATTTGCTTTATTATCTCCAATATTCAATATTAAAGATATAACAGTTTCAGGAAATTCAAAAATTTCTTCTGAAACAATAATAAGTCTATCTGGATTAAAGTTAGAACAGAATATTTTCAATTTTAGGACAAGCCAAATAGTGGATAGTATAAAGCAAAATGCATATATTGATACTGTAAATATTAATAGAAAGATACCAGATAAAATTGAAATTAACGTAACAGAAAGAAAAACTAACTTTATGCTTAAATATGGAAATGCTTATGTATATATAAATAATCAAGGATATATGTTAGAAGTTACAAGTGCGACTGGAGACTATCCAATAATAACAAATTATTCTACACCAGAAGAACAAATAAAAGAAGGAAATAGGTTATGTACTGAGGATTTGGAAAAATTAAATGATGTGCTAAGAATAATGGAATCAGCATCGAGCAATGATGGGAAAATTAGAGAGTTAATAACTCAAATAAATATAAAAGATAAATCTAATTATATTTTGACCCTAGGAAAAGAGAAGAAACAAGTATACCTTGGAGATACTTCAAATTTAAGTGCAAAGATGTTATGGCTTGCAACATTTTTAGAAAAAGAAAAAAATAACGAAGGAATTATATTTATGAATTTTGATTTAAATACAACACAGCCATATTTTAGAGAAAAAGTTTAATAGGATTGGAGGAAATTTGATTTGAAAAAGAAACAGATAGCAATTACTTTAGGAGTAATGTGCTTGCTTTTATCCATAGCTATATGTGTACAAGTTAGAACAATGAATTCAGCAAGTTCAACTGTGTCACAAACATTAGCTGATAATAATTTGCGAGACCAAGTATTAAAGATGAAAGAAAGATATGATAATGCTTCAAATGACTTGGGAAATGCACAAAAAGAACTAGAAAAAGTGAGACAAGCGGCTACTCAAGATGATGCATCAGCAGAGGCAAAAGAACAAGAATTAAAAGAAAACAACATGATTTTAGGCAATACAGATGTAACAGGTGAAGGAATTGAAATATTATTACAAGATGCTGCTAATACTAATAGTTCATTAAATGCATCAGAACAAATAATACATTATAGCGACATACAAGATGTGGTAAATGAATTAAAAAATGCTGGGGCGGAGGCAATAGAGGTAAATGGACAACGTATAGTAAATACAACTGCAATAACTTGTGAAGGAAATATAATAAAAATAAATGGAGAAAGAATAGGATCACCATTTACAATAAAAGCAATTGGTTCAAAAGATTTATTATATGGTGCAATTGAAAGAGCTGGTTCAATTTTGGATTGGATTAGAGAAGGGGGAAATA
This sequence comes from uncultured Clostridium sp., assembly GCA_946578345.1. Lineage (GTDB taxonomy): Bacteria > Bacillota > Clostridia > TANB77 > CAG-508 > CALXVA01. The sequence goes on along the minus strand of CAMOBD010000054.1, from coordinate 7,500 downwards.
CAGCTATAGCTACTAAACAAGATAATATTACGATATCTAGATATTCAGGGGTTATTAGTCATGAATATTTACATGAAAATAAATAGAAAGGAGAGATGCAAAGAAATGAAGAATTTTAAATTTAGAGCGGACATAACTGCAGTCACTATAGTGGTATTTATAGTTTGTATTGTTCTAGTGAGTGTTATGCTAATGCAGTTTAGAACAGTGGAACAGACAGATATTACTGAGATAGAGAATATGAGAGAATCTGAATTACAAACAGCATTATCAGAGTGGAAAACTAGATATGAAGAAATTGCTGCACAGCTTGATGATATTAATTCAAGAATAAATGAATACAATAAAACTATTGAAGATAATGAAGCTGCGTCAGAATTAATTGATAAAGAGTTAGCAGAATCTAATCTGTTGGTAGGAAAAACAGATGTATATGGAGAGGGCGTAGTTGTAACATTAAGTGATGGAGAAATCGCAGTTTCATCAGAAAATTTAAAAGATTTGGTAAATGAGTTAAGATATGCAGGAGCAGAAGCAATATCTATAAATGAAAATAGAGTTTTAGCCACTACGGATATAATAGATATGGCTGAATATACATATATAATGGTGAATTTGCAAAGAATACAAGGGCCTTATGTAATTAAGGCAATTGGTAACAAAGAGCAACTATCAAGTATATTGAATATGAAAGGAAGCGGATTTATAGATAGAGCTAAAACTAGTGGAATAAATGCAAGTTCAAGTATGCAAAATAGAGTAGAAATACCAAAATATAATGGAGAGTTTGAAATAAATTATATGAGCGAAGTACAGACAGAGCAACAATAAAAAATAAATTATAAAAAGTTATTTAGTAAATTTTGTTATAGCTAAAATTAGCTTGAATGGAGGTTATTATGATTTTTATAGCAATAATTTTAGGTTGTGTAATTGGAGCAATAATTGGAGTTAATATGCCAATGATTTCATATACATATTCAGGATACTTAGCAATTGCAATAATTGCAGCATTGGATTCTGTTTTTGGGGGTATAGCTTCTACATTAAAGAAAAATTTTGATTTAAAAATATTTGTATCAGGATTTTTTGGAAATGCAATTCTTGCAATGCTACTAACATATCTTGGACAAAAATTAAATGTAGATATATATTTAGCTGCAATAGTAGTATTTGTAGGAAGAATGTTTAATAATTTAGGAATTATAAGAAGATATTATATCGAAAGATGGGGAAAAAATAAAGATAATGTAGACAAAAAAGAAATAAAAAAAGAAGAAAAAGTAATTGCAAAAGAATAGAAACATAGAGCCTCAACAATTACGAGAAATGTTTCAAAAATATTACAAAAATATTACAAAAATATTACAAATTCTATTGACTTTTTTTTCAAAATGTAATATTCTAAAGAACAAATAAGAGCTTAAAAAAAATGGAGGAATGAGCCTTGGCTATAGGAGATATAATCGTAGGAATGGACATTGGAACTTCAAAAGTAAGCTTGGTTATTGGAGAAGTCAATAATTTTAACCAAATAGAAGTCCTATGTACAACAAGTTGTAAGTGTAATGGTATTAAAAAGGGAAAAATAGTAGACGAAAATGAAATAGTATCAGCCATCTCAAAACTTATAAAAGAAGCTGAAAATGAAACAGAAATGGAAATAAATTCTAGCTATGTAACAATCCCTGGAAAATATGTTACAATCGTACAAAACAGTATTACAAAAGAAGCCAAAGATAAATATGCAGGAATTTCGGGGAAAGACGTTACAACAGCCATATCCCTAGTAAAAGACATAGATGTTCCAGATGGAATGCAAATAATAGATATAGTTACAGATGAATTTATATTAGATAATGGAAAAATTGTTCAAGACCCAGTGGGAAGCTTAAGTTCTAGCTTCACAATAAAAGCGCAAATAGTTTTAGCAGAAAAAGATTATATGAAGCAATTAGCATCAATTTTTAGAAAAGCAGATATAGATATAGATGGATTAGTTCCAATAACACTTGCAGAAAGAACTTTAGTTCTAGACGGAAACGAATTAAATGATAATGTAATGTTATTAGATATAGGAGCAGGAAATACAGAAATAGGTGTATTTGAGGGATTATCATTTTCATATACAAATACTATTCCACTAGGAGGAGATAGTATAACGAATGATATAGCATTAGTCCTAAATATTTCATCAGAAGAAGCAGATAGATTAAAACATCAATATGGACTAGCGCTTAAATCATTTATAGACAATGATAATGAAATTTTGTTAAGCACATGCAAAGATGAAAATAAAAAAATAATAAAAAGCTCTGAACTTATAGAAATAATAGAAGCAAGAATAGAAGAAATTTTTTCATTAGTTAATAAAGATATAACAGCACAAGGAATAAAGCCTAGAATAAACAATGTAATTTTAACAGGTCAAGGAATCACTAATATTAATAAAAGTGATGTGGCAGGAAAAATTATACTAAATATACCTGTTAAAATTTCTACGGGAAGGCTAATAAGTACAGTAAGACCAGAATATAGAACAGCATATTCGCTTGTAAGATATATTGCATCAAGACCATTTGCTAAAAACTTATCAAGTAGTATAGATTCAAAATCTAAGGAAAACATTTTTCAAAATATAATAGAAAGAATTAAAGAATTCTTTTATTCATAAAAAAGATTTAAATTAATTAAATAAATTTAAAAATTTGGAGGAGGACAAGCATTATGTTCATGGATAATAATAACACTGACGAAAATATGATGTTAGATGGAACAGCTACAATTAAAGTAATAGGAATAGGTGGTGCCGGAAACAACGCAGTAAACAGAATGGTGGATTCAGGCATAAAAGGTGTTGAATTCATTACTGTAAATACAGATAGACAAGCATTACTATTATCAAAAGCAGCATCAAAAATACAAATAGGAGAAAAAATCACAAGAGGTTTAGGAGCAGGTGCTAATCCAGATATAGGAGCACAAGCAGCAGAAGAAAGCAAATCAGAAATTGCAGAAGCTTTACGCGGAGCAGATATGGTATTTGTTACAGCTGGAATGGGCGGTGGAACAGGTACAGGAGCAGCTCCAATAGTTGCAGCTACAGCAAAAGAAATGGGAATATTAACAATAGGTGTTGTTACAAAGCCATTTACATTTGAAGGAAAGAAACGTTTATCACAAGCTGAACGTGGTGTAGAAAGCTTAAAAGGAAAAGTAGATACATTAGTAGTAATTCCAAACGACAAATTATTACAAATAATAGATAGAAAAACATCAATTGTTGAAGCATTCAAAATGGCAGACGATGTATTAAGACAAGGTGTTCAAGGTATATCAGACTTAATAGCAATACCAGGATTAGTAAACTTAGACTTTGCAGATGTTAAAACAATAATGCTAAATACAGGTATGGCTCATATGGGTATTGGTAGAGCTTCAGGAGAAAACAGAGCAGAAGATGCTGCAAAACAAGCTATCCAAAGTCCATTACTAGAAACCTCTATAGAAGGAGCAAGAGGAGTTATAATAAACATCACAGGTGGAACAAACTTAGGATTACACGAAGTAAATACAGCAGCAGAACTAGTACAAAGAAGCGTAGACCCAGAAGCAAACATCATCTTTGGTGCAGTTATAGATGAAAGCTTAGATGAAGATATAGTTATAACAGTAATAGCAACTGGATTTGAAAAAGAGCCAGGAATGGCTGGAAATATACCAGTAAGCGAAATAGTAGATAAAGCTTGGGATAAGAAGATTAATTCTATACCAACTCCAGCAGATAACTCAAATTCTGCAGATAATTTAGACATACCATCTTTCTTAAGAAATAAGAGAGGAATGAATAAGTAAGAATTTGAAGTCGTAACAATTAGCGATGAATGTTTAAAAAGTTACTCTTCAAATTTTGTAAGAAATAATATATATAGTAGAGAAATAATCGAACATAGTCGATTATTTCTTTTTTTCGTGCCTATGGTTTGACAGCTTTTTTGTTTATAACGTTGTACAATATGATCATAAAAGTAAGGAGGCGATTTGTGACTGTTTATGTTGATGTGGTCTTGTTTGAAAATCTGTGTATGAATTATATTATTCTATTTGGTACAGGTTACATTATAAAATTAAAAATAAAGCACTGGAGAATTTTAGTTTCTAGTTCGATTGGGGCAGTTTATGCAATTTTAGCCTATATGGGAATTTTTCCATTGTATGCAAATATTGTTGTAAAAATTATTCTTTCTTTATGCATGGTATATATTGCCTTTAATCCGAAAAATATAAAGGCAATAATTAAAGAACTAGCCCTATTTTATTTAGTATCTTTTGCATTAGGCGGTTGTGCTTTTGCACTTTTGTATATAGTAAGACCACAAGATATTTTTATGAAAGATGGCGTGTATATTGGAACATATCCACTAAAAATAGCCCTATTAGGAGGAGTAGTTGGATTCATAATTACATATGTAGCGTTTAAGGTCGTAAAAACAAGAATGAATAAAAATGAATTGATATATGAAATTGTACTTAAGATAAATGAAAAAGAATTAACAACCAAAGTAATGCTGGACACAGGAAATATGTTGAAAGACCCAATAAGCAATAACCCAGTAATACTGATAGAAAAAAAGATACTTTATGACATTTTACCCAAAGAATTACTAGAAAACACAAAAAATATGCTAGGAGGTGATTTTAAAAATAATGATGATTTAGAAAATGAATACAGAACACGTTTAAGGATTATTCCATTTACATCTGTAGGTAAGCAAAATGGAATGATGCTTGGCATAAAAGTAGATGAAATAAAAATTATAACTGATATTGATGAAATTATAAATACTAATGCAATTGTATGTGTTTATGAAAAAGAGTTTAGCAAAAGAGGAAAATATTTTGGTATTATGGGGATGGATTTGATCGCCTAGCCAAATTAAATTAAAAGAAAGTGAGGTTGCGAAAATGAATATACTACAGATGCTTAAAGACAGCATTAATACTTTGTACATAAGATATATAGGTAATGATGAAATAGAAAACTTACCTATATATTATATAGGAGGAAGCCAAACTTTACCTCCTCCATTAGAGCCAAAAGAAGAGGAAGAAGTATTAGAAAAGTTATCAAAAGGAGATGAGAGTGTACGAAAAATTCTGGTGGAAAGAAACTTGAGGCTAGTTGTGTACATTGCAAAAAAATTTGAAAATACAGGAGTAGGAATAGAAGATTTAATTTCAATTGGTACAATAGGACTTATGAAAGCAATAAATACATTTAACACAGACAAAAATATAAAACTTGCAACATATGCATCAAGATGTATAGAAAATGAAATATTGATGTATTTACGAAGAAGCAACAGAATAAAAGGAGAAGTTTCTATTGATGAGCCACTAAATCAAGATGGAGATGGTAATGAACTGTTATTATCTGATATTTTAGGAACAGACCCAGATGTAACGTCAAGAAGAATAGAAGATGAAGTTGACAAATCTTTGCTTAGAGATTCAATTCAAAAATTAACAAATAGAGAAAGAAATATTATGGAACTTAGATTTGGCTTCATAAGTGGAAATGAAAAAACACAAAAAGAAGTGGCAGATATGCTTGGCATCTCTCAAAGTTACATATCAAGATTAGAAAAGAAGATTATTAGTAAGATGAAGAAGGATATCATGAGCAAGACGGGTTGAAAAATAATTGCGTTTTGGCGTTGTTAAACTTCACTACGAAAATCCTCGACGTACACAAAGTACGCCTCCGGTTTTCTTGTTCGTTTGCCTAGCCAAAAGCACAATTCTTTTCCAACCATTAAAAATAAATAAGTATAAAAAAGCCTCTTTTTGGAAATAATAAAAGTGACATTATTTCTAAAGGGAGGTTTTTTCTTGATAAATAAGGTAGAAATCTGTGGAGTTAATACTTCTAAGTTGCCATTATTAACAAACGAAGAAAAGCATGATTTATTTATTAGAATAAAACAAGGAGATAATGAAGCAAGACAAGAATTTATAAACGGAAATTTAAGATTAGTACTAAGTGTAATAAGAAGATTTTTTAATAAAGGAGATAATGCAGACGACTTGTTTCAAGTTGGATGTGTAGGTCTAATAAAGGCAATAGATAATTTTGAAGTAGAGCAAAATGTGCAATTCTCCACATATGCGGTACCTATGATAATACGGAGAGGTTAGAAGATACTTAAGAGACAATAGTTCTATAAGGATAAGCAGGTCTATACGAGACCTTTCATATAGAATTGCAATGGAAAAGGACAGATTTGTTCGAGAGAATGATAGAGAGCCATCAATAGAGGAACTTTCTAAAATTTTAGACGAACCAAAAGAAGACATAATATTAAGCATGGATGCAATACAAGTACCCATATCACTTCAAGAACCGGTAAATGGAAGCAATGTAGATAATATAAGCTTAGAAGATCAAATAAGCGATAAGAAAAACAGTGATAGTTATTGGGCTGAAACTATAACTATAGTAGAAGCAATGAAAAAGTTGAATGATAAAGAAAAAATGATAATGAGAAAAAGGTATTTTGAAGGTAGAACTCAAGTGGAGATTGCAGAAGAAATAGGAATATCACAAGCACAAGTATCAAGGCTTGAAAAAGATGCGATAAAGCATATAAGGAGAATTTATAAGTAATGTTATAACTTGCTATTTTTTATAAAAGACGAGAAAAGTATGTTTAGAAATAAGATGTAAAAAGTAATATAAAATTTATAGTAATCATAATTTAAACATATTAACTGTATAATATAATAATGAAGATTTTAATAGGAGGCGGATTATGGGACAAAAGGGAATGGATTTTAAGCATAAAGAAGTGATAAATATTAATGATGGTAAAAAGATGGGATTTGTCCAAGATGTGTGTGCTGATTTGGAGACTGGAACAATTACAAGTATAATTGTTCCAGGCAGTAATAAATTTATGGGAATGTTCTCTGGAGGCAATGAAATAGTGATAGGATGGGATAAGATAAAATGCATAGGAGAAGATGTAATATTAGTGGATGTCTGAAAGGTAAAAATTTCCAACAAATTTCTTCAAATTTCTACAAAAAAAGTCTTGACTTTTGTTTGGCAGTGTGGTATCATAATAAATGTACTGAGGAACACATGAAAAATAAAGATGTAAATTAGTAAAGTATAAGCAAAAGAAACAAAAAAATGCACCAAATACTAGTTTATTATTTTGCACTTTTTTAGAAATAAAAAAACTTTAAAAAAGTTACAAAAAAGTATTGACATGTGACATCAAATATAGTACAATAGAATTCGTTCCACAAAAATGGAATTGAGATTACATAAAAAGCACATTGAAAAGTAAACAATAAACTTTGAGAAACCAATAAAGCGGTAGTAAAACTACCAAAAAAGATTGAACGCGAAAGCGTAAAAAAATAGAGCTAAGAACTCAAATAACATGAGAGTTTGATCCTGGCTCAGGATAAACGCTGGCGGCGCACATAAGA
>CAMOBD010000053.1 GCA_946578345.1 uncultured Clostridium sp. | reverse complement strand
ATTTTGAGGGGCAAAAATAAAAAAATCAATTTCCCCGAAAAAACTTGACACTATCTTGTCTGCTGTCAGATTTGACAAAAGCTCTTAGATATGCTAAAATAAAAAACATATTTAAGAGTTTACATAGAGCATATAGCTTGAGCTGTAAAGGGTAGTATAAAATATAGCTAACTACTTACACTTATAAAGTAAGATATATAAAGTCTTGCAAAGGAGTCTTAAAAGATTTTTTTGCAAGGCTTTTTGTGTATTAGTGCTTTCAACAAAAGAATGTAAAAAAGAGGTTAAAGAGTATTTAAAAGAAATGATGGGAGATGATGTATAATGTCAAAATATTTTAAAAAATTAATAGGAGAAAGAATTTATTTATCACCAAGGAATACTGAAGAGGCTGAACAGTTTACAGAATGGTTAAATGATTTTGAGACAACAGATTATATAGGTAGAAGTGCTCTTATAATAACACTAGAAGGAGAAAAGAAATATTTTGAAGAGAATATGGATAAAAATTACAATTTTTTTATTGTAACACTTGATGATGATAAACTTATAGGGACAATATCATTAGAAAAATATGATGCTATAAATAGAACAGCAACACTTGGCATTTTTATAGGAGATAAAGAATATAGAAGTCAAGGTTATGGAACAGAAGCTATTAGACTTATTTTAGATTATGGATTTAATTATTTAAATTTAAATAACATAAAACTAGATTTAATGAGCTTTAACGAAAGGGCTTTGAAATGCTACCAAAAATGTGGTTTCAAAGAATATGGAAGACGAAGAAAATGCAAGTATATCAATGGACAATATTATGATTTAATTGAGATGGATATATTGGCAGAAGAATTTAAAGGAACTTACATAAGAAACAAAAATCAATAATAGGTGTGTCCCTCTTGTTCGAAATTTCGAACAAATGCTCCGTCCCCTTTGTTCGAGTTTTCACTATTTTACACTATTCGACATAATATATAATGACTGATTGTTTAATAGAGGTGATTATGTTGAATAATGTAAAAAAAGGAGATGTCGTTACAAGAAAATCATATAATAATGATGTGATTTTTATTGTGGATTTAGTAATAAATAATAAAATAGCAATACTTACTGGAATAACAACAAGACTTAAAGCAGATAGTCCTATTGATGATTTGGAGATTATTAGTAAAAAAGAGATTGACAACATCTATAAGAAGATAGATGAAAAGATAGATAAAATAAGCAATAAAGCAAATGAGAAAAAAGATGGTTTGCTAAAAAGAAGTAACAAAGTAATATATACAGGAAAGATATTACATTTGGATGGAGATAGAAGATATAGTGAGAAGTCCAAATTGTATTATCAAAAAATGGGATTAAATGCAGTTGTAAGAAACATTCCAGAACACAGACAAGCAAACATGGTTAATAGATTAATAGAGCAATACAAACCAGACATATTAATTGTAACTCGGACATGATGGAATGATTAAGTCTGGTAAATATTATGAAGATATATATAATTATAGAAATTCAAAATATTTTGCTCAGACTGTAAAGAATGTAAGAAAAGAAGATAAGAATAAAGAGTTAGTTATTTTTGCAGGGGCATGCCAGAGCTATTATGAAGCATTAATAAATGCAGGGGCAAATTTTGCATCATCACCTGCCAGAATTTTAATTGATTTTGTAGACCCATTAGTAGTTGCAAGAAAAATAGCAACTACTGATTCAAATAAATTTCTTACTATCTATGATATAGAAGATGAGTTAAGAGATGGAGAGAGAGGAATAAATGGAATAGGGGCAAAAGGAAAGAAAAAAACTTTACTAATTTGATAAGAGGACAATTGGGGACGGGCTTGTTTTGTCCTATTTTAAATTAAGGACGAAACAAGCCCGTCCTCAATTGTCCCAATTTGTAAAAATACTGTAACAAAAATGTAATATAAATGTAATATTTAACATAAAAGCGGAGCAAACCTTAGGCACACAAGAGATACAGCAATTCGACAATTAACTTCTTATTTTGACTTTGAACTATTTTTGTGATATGATTTAGCCAGATTTAAGAAGTAGGTGATAGAATGATTTGCCAAAAGGATATAACAAACTTAAAAACAGATATTGGTGAAAAAATTGGACAAAAAATAATTGTCAAAGGTTCGTTAGGAAGGAGTAAATCGTTTGAAAAGGAAGCTACGATAGAAAAAGCTTATCCAAATTTATTTATTATTAAATTTGAAGAAGAAAATAGAAACGTAAGCTATAGTTACACTGATGTATTAACAAAAACAATTGAAGTTGATGTGTTTGATGGAAAGGGATATAGTCCATTAAACCTTCCAATAACAGCGGCTGAAATGTAGAAAAAAATTCCTAGAAATAGGAATTTTTTTAATGCCTTTCCAATATACATTTAGTAATTAAGAAATTTAAGGAGGGGTATTAATGGCAATAGAAACCACAAGGGAGAATGTATGTGTAAACCATATAGTGGCTCAAAAAACTGAGACAGTAATGGTCGAAGGAGATAGTATAATCCCAGATATAAAGCCAGATATAATAAATGCAATAAGTACAAGCGGAATTGTCTGCATTTATAAAAAGGAGATAAACGAAGGTAAAGTAAGACTTGATGGCTCTGTAGATACATATGTTATGTATTTAGCTGATAGCGATGAAAATAGTGTTAGAAGTATAAATGTAAATTTGGATTTTACTCAAGTAATAGATATACCAAATGCTATGCCTGACATGGATTTAGAAACAAATGCTAAACTTAAAAACATAGAGTGCAAAGTAATAAACGGTAGAAAAGTAAGCATAAAAGCATTTATAGAAATAAGTGTAAAAGTTACATCTAAGGAAGATATAGATATAATAAGTAGTGTTAATTCAAAAGGAATGCAAACTCTAAACAAATCTATAGACATAAACTCTGTTGTAGGGAGAGGAAGTACAAAGGCTTATGCAAAAGACACATTAATGATAGATAATATAGATAATCTGGCAGAAATAATGAAAGCAGAATTAAATATAACAAATAGAGATATAAAAGTAAGTTACAACAAGGTGTTGGCTAAGTCTGATCTAAATGTAAAAATCATGTATTTAACTGATGATAATAGAATAAATTCTGTAGAAAGTACAATACCAGTTATGGGATTTATAGATATAGAAAATGTGACAGAAGAGAATATATGCAATACCCAATATGAGATAAAAAATGTGGTAATAAAGCCAAATAACACAGAAGAGCATTCAATATATGTAGAAGCGGAAATAGAGATATATTGTGAAATATTTAAAAATCAAGAAATTAATGTTATACAAGATTTATATAACCCAACTACAAATGTTGTATTTACCCAAAAACAAATACAAGTAATGCAAAAAGTAGAGTCAATGCAGTCTACATACAGTGTAAGGGAAAAACAAGTAATTCCTGAAATTGGAGGAAATAAGATATATGATGTAGAAACAGGAGTAGAGCTTGCAAAGCAAACTTGTTTAAATGATAAGATATTATTTGAAGGGGAAGTGAAATTAAATTATCTATTTGATGGCGGAAATGGAATAGATACAAAGCAAACATCAATACCATTTAATTTTAGTGCTGATTTTATGGGAGTAAACCAAAACTCAAGTGTGGAAACAAACATGGAAATATCAATGCAAGACTTTGTTGTAACAGAAGATGGAAGCATAGAAGTAAAAATAGATGTGCTATTTAATATTTCATTATCAAAAAGCACTGAAATCAATGTGATAGATGATATAAAGGAAGAGGAAAACAGAAATGTAAATTCATGTAGTTTAGTTATCTATTATGTTAAAGAGGGGGACACATTGTGGAAAATTGCTAAGAGATTTGGAAGTACAGTGGAGGAGATAGCAAGGATTAATGGAATAGAAAATGAAGATAAACTAAATATAGCACAGCAACTATTTATTCCTAGATATAATGGATAGAAAAGAAGAGAAAATTTTTAGTAGACCTAGAATAAATTTTGGCAAAATAAAAGGGAATAATAAATTACGAAAAGTTATAACAATAATTGCAATACTTACAATTGCAATTATTGTGTTTAAATTAGTGATTAATTCAAGTATGCCAATTATAGATGAGAGATGTAGAAACTTAGCAAAGTCAATAGCAACAAAAGTTTCTAATGCAGAAGCAACAAGAGTTATGGCGGATTATAAATATGAGGATTTATTTAGAGTTGAAAAAGATGATGACGACAATATAAAATTAATTAGTGCAGATATGATAACCATAAACAAAATTATCTCAGATATACCAATACTTATACAAGAAGAACTAGAAAAAGCAGAAAATAGCACATTTAAAATAAAACTTCGGAAGCTTTTTAGGAAGTAAGTATTTTGCAGGAATTGGACCAGACATAGAAATAAAAATGCTAGTAGATGGAAGTGTGGAGACCGATTTAAGGTCAGAATTTCAAGAAGCGGGAATAAACCAAACATTACATAGAATTTATTTAGAAGTTAGATGCAATGTTACAATTTTAACACCATACAATACAATGACAGAAACTATAGTAAATCAAGTATTGCTAATGGAAGGCGTCATAATTGGAAATATACCAGATGCATATTATAACTTGGAAGGATTAAATAGCGACCAGATGATGGAAATGGTAGAATAGCATAACAAGAAACTCGGAAATATAAATTTCCGAGTTTTGTATAAATTCTATCTTTTTGAGAATTGAGGAGCTTTTCTAGCTTTCTTAAGACCATATTTCTTTCTCTCTTTCATACGTGGGTCTCTTGTTAAGAAACCAGCAGCTTTAAGAGTAGGTCTGTATTCGCTATTAGCCTCTAGTAATGCTCTAGCAATACCTAAACGAATTGCTCCAGCTTGACCTGTAAATCCTCCACCTTGTACTTTGCAGATAACATCATATTTATCTGTAGTATTTGTAGCTGTTAGAGGTTGTCTAACTATTACTTTTAATGTGTCTGTTCCTAAATATTCATCTATATTTTTTCCGTTTATAGTAATTGTTCCTTTTCCTTCAACTAATCTAACTCTAGCAATAGAACTTTTTCTTCTTCCTGTACCATAAAACACTATTTTATCTGTTTTTGCTTTAGGCATTTTAAAAATCCTCCTTTAATTAAAAATTCCAAACTTCTGGTTTTTGAGCAGCATTTTCATGCTCTGCTCCTGCATATACTCTTAATTTCTTAAGCATTTGTCTTCCTAAGCTATTGTGTGGAAGCATACCTTTTACAGCACGCATCATCATTTGCTCAGGGCTCTTGTTTAATAAATCTCTTGCTTTGATTTCTTTTAAACCACCAATATATCCAGAATGATGTCTGTATATTTTTTGGTCTAATTTTTTTCCTGTTAAAACAACTTTACTTGCATTTAATATAATAACATGGTCTCCAGTATCTAAGTTTGGAGTATAAGTTGGTTTGTGTTTTCCTCTTAATAATCTTGCAGCTTCTGTAGCAACTCTTCCTAGAGGTTTTTCAGCTGCATCAATTATATACCATTTTCTTTCAATTTCACTTTTTTTAATACTATATGTTGTATTGTTCATGGTAATATGTATCCTCCATTTCATAAATAAATTTTAAATATATATGAAACCATCGCAAAAGCCACCGGGGAGAAGCTTCTTCTCTGGTCATATTCGATATAATGCTATAATATTTTATAACAAAAATGCGTAAATGTCAAGGTAAAAACAGAAAATCATTACAAAAATTCCAAAAACTATTGACTTTACCAAAAAAATGTAGTATTATTATATAGTCGTTAAAAGAAGAAGCAATCCACTTCTCACCTTAACTATAAGTAGGAAAAGGTAAGAGACTATATTATATAGGTTATAAATTATGCACATTTATTGTAAAAATGTGGATAATAGCTAGGAAAAACTAGATATAACTGTAAATAATGTGGGTTGATTTGTTCTTGAAAACAAATCAATTTTTTATTGCATAGAAAATTGCGTTTTCTATACAATGTTATGTGCACAGCACATATTAAATTTTGGAGGTGTTATATATAAAACAAGAATTACCTATTAATGAAAGAATTAGAGCAAAAGAAGTTCAAGTAATTGATGAAAATGGAGAGAAAAAAGGAGTAATGAAACTTAATGATGCTTTAGACTTAGCTTTTGGAAAAAAGCTAGACTTAGTATTAGTTGCACCAAATGCAGAGCCACCAGTTTGTAAAATTATGAACTATGGTAAATATAAATTTGAGCAAGCTAAAAAAGAAAAAGAAGCTAAGAAAAAGCAAAAGACATTTGAGCTTAAAGAAATTAGAATTACACCTAATATTGAACAACATGATTTTGAATTCAAAGCAAAAAATGCTAGAAAATTCATAGAAGATGGTAACAAAGTAAAAATAACAGTTAGATTTAGAGGAAGAGAGTTAAACTATGTAAAACTTGGTGAAGCTAACCTAAACAAATTTATAGAAGCTTTATCAGATATTGCATCTCCTGAAAAGAAAGCTGTATTAGAAGGTAAAAATATGTTTATTATATTATCTAAGAAATCAGATAAATAATTACATAACATAAAAGTATCAACAAGATTAATGACTTATAAAGTTTGTTAGATAAATGTATCTTTTAAGATATATTTTGACATAGAAAATAAATTACAAGGAGGAATAAATTATGCCAAAACTAAAAACAAACAAAGCAGCAAAGAAAAGATATTCATATACTGCTACAGGTAAAGTAAAAAGAACAAAATCAAATAGGAGACATCTTTTAGCAAATAAAACTCCTAGAGCAAAATCAAGAGGAAAAGTTCAAGATGCTTATGCAGATAAAACATGCGAGGCAGGTATTAAGAGATTATTACCATACGGAAACTAAAATTCAAATGAAAAACGTCGTCTTACTTCGTTGAACTTCATAAAAATTTTTTCGATGTACAACGCGTACTATCTCAAAAATTTTTATTCGTTCGCCTAGTAATACTCGCTTTTGATTTGAATTTGGATAAAGTATATAATTAGAAAAGATGACTAAAAATTTTAAGGAAGGTGAATAGAAAATGGCAAGAGTAAAAACAGCAATAATTACACGTAAAAAACATAAAAAAATATTAAAAAGAGCAAAAGGATATTATGGTGCAAAACATTATAGATTTAGAATGGCTAAACAAGCTGTTATGAAATCAGGAATGTATGCATATGTAGGAAGAAAAGATAGAAAGAGCAATTTTAGAAAATTATGGATAGCAAGAATAAATGCAGCTGCAAGAATGAATGGATTAACATATAGCAAACTAATAGCTGGACTAAAGAAAGCTAATGTTGTTATAAACAGAAAAATGCTAGCAGAACTTGCTGTAACAGACCCAAAAGCTTTTACAGAAGTTGCAGAACTTGCGAAAAAAGCGTAAACCTCGAACAAAGGGGACGGAGCATTTGTTTCAAATTTGAAACAAGAGGGACACACCTATTAATGTAAATATTAGTAGGTGTGTTTTTGTGTGAAAAAATAGATGTGAATGATAACTACAGGACAGGTATAATAAAAACATAAAATAGTTTAACTTTTTAAACGTTCCAAAATTCTTATTGACATCATATCATGCCTAACATATAATAGTAGCTGTAGAATAAAATGTAGTAAAAGGGGGAAAAACATATGCAATACAAAATTTTAGGGCAAACGGTACCAGTAGTAGAAATGACACTAAATAGAGGAGAAACTGTATATACTCAAAGAGGAGGTATGTCATATCAGACAAATGGAATATCAATGAAAACAAATGCTAGAGGTGGCATAATGAAGAGTTTAGGCAGAATGTTTACAGGAGAGTCTATATTCATGGCAAATTATACTGCAGAAGTTGATGGAGCAATGGTAGCATTTGCAACAACAGTTCCAGGAAATGTTATACCAGTGGATTTGAGACAAATGCCAAATGGTATGATATTACAGAAAAATGCATTCTTATGTGCAGAAGATTCAGTAGAAACTTCAGTCGTGTTTACAAAAAGAATTAGTGCCGGATTAGTCGGTGGAGAAGGATTTATATTGCAAAAAGCTGTTGGAAATGGAATGCTATTCTTAGAAGTAGATGGAGATCCAATAGAAAAAGTATTGCAACCAGGAGAAATTCTTAAAGTGGATACAGGAAATGTGGTAGCGTTTGAGCCAAGTGTATCATATGAAGTAGAAATGGTAAAAGGCTTAGGAAACATATTCTTAGGAGGAGAGGGACTTTTCTTAACTAGATTAGTTGGACCAGGAAGAGTAATATTACAATCTCAAAACTTTGGCGATTTTGTAGGAAAAATTGTTCCATTCTTGCCAAGTGGTAGATGATAATTAAATGAAAGGCGTGGTAATAAAAATGAGAATAGGAATAGATATAGATGGATGCATTGCAGATATAGTAAGATTTATAACTGATTATGGGATAAAGTATTGCTATGAAAATAATATTGAATATAAAATAAAAGAAGATGAATATGATGAATCGAAAGCATTAGGAATTTCGCCAGAAAATGCAATAAAATTCTGGAATGCATATTTGCCATATTATGCAATGAAGTATAGAACAAGAGATTTTGCATCAGAGGTTATTAATAAACTAAAACAAGATAATGAAATCTATATTATAACAGCAAGAAATGAGTATGGATTACCACCAGAATATTATGGACATATGCAAGACTTAGTAAAAAAGTGGCTATCAGATAATAAGATAGAATATGATAAATTAGTTTTTACAGAAGGAAGTAAATTACCATATGTTTTAGAAAATAAAATAGATGTATATATAGAAGATGCACCAAAAAACATATTAGAAATTTCTAATGAAGTACCAGTGCTATGTTTTGACAACCCATACAATAAAGATGTAGAAGGGAAAAACATAAAAAGAGTATATAGTTGGTATGACGTGCTTAGCAAACTTGGACAAAAGGGACACTCCTTAAATTAACACTAGTTATATTAGCAAAGTGTATTAGAGGAGTGTCACATGGTGAAGGAAAAATAAAATGTCACAAAATGGCCTGTCCCTTTTGTGACACTTTGCTACTGCTTTTTAATTCTAGGTTTAGCAATTAGGGAAGCAATGTATCCAAAGAAAATTGCTGCTGTGATTCCACCTGCTGATGCTTTTACGCCACCTATAAATGCACCAAGAAGACCTGAAGTTTGTGCTTCTGTTATTGCACCTTTTGCAAGGTTTGCACCAAAGCCCAACAATGGCACTGTTGCTCCGCAACCTGCAAAGTCTATTACATATTTATATATTCCAAGTGCACCTAGAATTACTCCGGTAGTTACAAAAATTACTAAAATTCTAGCTGAAGTAAGTTTTGTTTTATCAATTAATATTTGTCCAATAATACAAATTAAACCACCTACAACAAAACATCTAAGCATTTCCATCCAATCTATACTTTGTAAAAAATCCATAATACGTATCCTTTCTTTATAAATTCTCAATTGCAACTGCATGTGCAATACCAGGAATACTTTCTCCCTGCTGAGAACTTGTTGAATTCATCAAAGCTCCTGTCGCCATTAGCAAGATTTTGTTAATTGAGCCTTCTTTTAATTTTTTATAAAAATACCCAGAGAATACAGAACCTACACATCCGCAACCACTACCGCCAGAGTGAGTATCTTGTAAATCTTTATCGAATATAAGCACTCCGCAGTCGTTATAATTATTCTTTATGTTGTATCCTTTGGTTTCAGCCATTTCAGTCAAGATTTCTTTTCCAACATATCCTAAATCTCCTGTGATAATTGCATCATAATAACTTGGTTTTCTTCCTGTGTCTTGCAAATGAGCAATTAGCGTATCTAATGCTGCCGGAGCCATTGCAGCTCCCATGTTATTTGCATCTTTAACTCCCATATCTACAATTTTTCCAGGTGTAACATATGTTATCTGAGGGCATTTTTTTCCATTATTAGAATTTGATATAATGGCAGCACCAGAGCCAGTTACAGTCCATTGCGCTGATTGAGGTCGTTGATTTCCAAGCTCCAATGGAAATCTAAATTGCTTTTCTGCACTACAAAAGTGACTAGATGTAGCGCAAAGCACATTTTGTGCAGCATTTCCATCTATGAAAATGCTACCAAGGCACATTCCCTCAACAAAGGTTGAACAAGCACCAAAAATTCCGAAAAAAGGGATATTTATTTCTCTTAATCCAAAGCTAGAAGAAATACATTGGTTTAGCAAATCTCCTGCAAAGCAAAAGTCTATATCTTGACTAGGAATTCCAGACTTAGCAATAACAGTATTTACATTTTCTTTAATAATTTTACTTTCAGCCTTTTCCCAAGTCTTTTCTCCCCAAAACTCATCCTCTAAGCATTGGTCAAAATACTTAGCCAAAGGTCCTTCAGCTTCCTTAGGACCAACAATAGAAGATGTTTCTAAAATATATGGTGGAGAAGAAAGCTGTATAGTTTGTTTACCGATTTTATTCATTTAATCAATCCTTTCTTACCTAAAAAACAATGCAATAATTCCAACTAGCACAGATGCGGAAATACCAAATACCAGAACAGGTCCTGCTACTGTGAACATTTTTCCGCCTACACCCATTACATAGCCTTCAGATTTATACTCAATAGCAGGGGAAACAATAGAATTTGCAAAACCTGTAATAGGTACAAGTGAACCAGCTCCCGCAAATTTTCCGATTTTGTTAAAAATATTTAGAGCAGTTAGTAAAGCAGCAATGCCAATTAAGGTAATGGAAACAATAGTTGAACAAGTGGTTTCATCAAACCCTTTAAATTCACAAAAATCAAATATGACTTGTCCAATAGAACAAATTAATCCACCAACCCAAAACGCATTAAAACAATTCTTTATTATAGGCGAATTGGGGGACTTTTTATCTACATAATCAAGATACTCTTGTTTAGTTTCAATCTTTTTCATAAAAATTTTTCATCCTTTCCAAGTTATTCTGTCTAATACAATTGCAATTATACATACATAAAATTCTAATCTCTGTCTCTGTCAACAACAAAAGACAAATCTAAATCTACGTAATATTGAATTAGCTTACGACCATCGATTTTAGCTCTTTGATCAATAACTCTAACAGAAGATAAATAATCAATTGTCTTGCTAGCCTCAGCAACAGCTTGAATAACAGCATCTTTCCATGAAACATTTGATGTCCCTGTAATACTTAAATGTTTTTCTATACCCACTAAAAATCAACCTCCAATAAAAATAATTTCATTTATATAATTTCCAAAAAATTTCAAAATATACATAAAATTAAAAATATTACAAAAACATTACAGAAATATTACAATTGTATGACATTTTGCTAAAAGTATTGAAAAAGGAACACTAATAGTGTAGAATTAGATTACACTGTTAGTGTTTTTTTAGGAGTTTGCAAAATAATTGCGTTTTGAAAAGGTGGCAACTTCGCCATTCAAAAAAAGAAAGGAAAACTATGGAGAAACAAATAAAAATCGCTGAAACCCTTGGCGCCCTATATATATATATATATATCGATACTCTTACAAACAAGTGGAATTCGCTTACTCGACCACACACACAAGTAATTTAAAAGAAGGAAACAATAGCTATATTATAGAGGAAAATAATAGGCATTATTAGTAGTGCCTATACTTTTGTATCTAAGCAATGCAACCAAAAACAATTGCAAGAGAATACATAATATTATATTTATATTTAAAATATTTACATTATATATAACTACTACGTGGAACTACATTATTGCAATGAATTATGTGAGCATTCTATAAAAATTAAACTGAACATTAACAAAAGAAAAAAACTAATAATAGTAGGAGGTGAAAGAACTGATGAAACAGATTAAAAATAGAAAGCAAGAAATAAAGCAAAAAATTAAATGTATGGAAATACTAGAAAATAAGGATAAATATGC
>CAMOBD010000052.1 GCA_946578345.1 uncultured Clostridium sp. | reverse complement strand
AGAGCAATATTTAATACAAATAGGCTCTGATTTTGATGCAAAAAATGCCGGAAAATTTATTGCAAAACATAACAAATTAGCAAGCATAAAAAACTGCAAAATAAGTGAATATAAAATAGAAAAAAGGGTAGACTATAAATACATAGGAAATATGTGTTAGTATAGTCTAATTTTTGTGTGCGAAAGCAACAAAAAGTGCTTGCAAAAATAAAAATGTTATGGTAAGATAAATTTGCAATACAAAGTAAATGCAACAAATAATAAGACAAGTAAAAATCAAAGGAAGGAAAGGGATGTGCATGTATGAAGAAAATACAGACAGAGTAAGGCGAAAATGTTTAACTTTTCAAGGAGCTTTAGCACACAAAAAAGGAAAACAGATTGAAAAGAGATTAAGAGAAAGAAGAGGAGGATATGGGGAATGCTAAAAAAAGTTGATAGTGAAATCAAGAATATTGTAAGTAATGTAGATAATGGCTATAGAAAAGATAAAGGTATAACGCTTGTGGCACTAGTAATCACAATAATAATCATAATTATTTTAGCAACAGTGACAATTAACATGGCATTTGGAGATAATGGATTAATAAAACAAACAGAGTTAGCAAGAGATATGGCAGCAAATTCAACAATAGCAGAGCAAGAAGGAATGAATAGCCTAATGGATGAATATGCTAATTTATTAGCGGAGGATAGTGAAATAAATCCACCAACTCCAACCTTACCAGATGGATGGGATGGAGATAAAGTAACAGCAGAAGAATCATCAGATGGAGTAACAGTGCCAGTGCCAATTGGATACACTGCATCAGATGCAACAGGAGAAACAAGTGTAAATGATGGGTTTGTGATTTATGAAGGAACAGAAGAAGTAAATGATAGTAATGTAGATACAGCCAAAACAAGTAGAAATCAGTTTGTATGGATACCAGTAGCAGATATCAGTCAAATAGCGAATCAAACAAGTGGAACAGATGGAAACGGTAGACAAAATTATCAAGGAAAGTTATATTCTTTTACTTCAACAGGAGCAAGTGAAAGAACAAATTATGGACAAGGAACAACAAGTTGGAGAGAGCCAGATATAGTAACAGATTATGATGGAACTGATGCTACAAACGATTCAAGTTATTTTACTACAGCAATAAGTTCAAGTATGACAGGGGAGCAATTTCAAACACAGTTGCAAGAAGAATTTAATGAGATGATAGAAAGTGTAGATACTTATGGAGGATTTTATATAGGAAGATATGAGACAGGAAATCTAGCATCAAATACAACAACAGAGCCAGTAGTAGTAAAAGAAAATGAAAGTATATCAAGTGTAAATTGGTATTATATGTATCAAAACAGCAAATCAGTTGCAGCAAATGATAATGTAGTAAGTACAATGATATGGGGATGCATGTGGGATAGGACATTAATCTGGTTAACAGAGACAGGAGATAAGACATATTCTGAAATAACAAACTCAACAACATGGGGAAATTATAGTGATAGTACAGGAGCAGCTGCTACAAATTCAGGAAGTAAGCAACCAACAGGAACAAATGAGGCATGGAAGGCAAATAATATATATGACCTAGCAGGAAATGTATATGATTGGACGATTGAGGCGCTCAACACCGGCAATCGTGTTAGTCAAGGTGGCAGTTATACCCTTTCTGGCTCGAATGTTCCGTCTTCGAGTCGCAGCAGCTACCGTCCGTACTTTACCGACAGCAACTATGGTACGCGCTTAGCTTTCTATGTAGCTCTGTAATCTGATAGATTACACAGTGTCTAAGACATAGTGAATCAAGCAATTGGAGTGTTAAAATCTAAGTGTGCAAATTCAAAAATTGAATTTTTGAAACTAATTTGAAATATTTGGAGATAGAGGATAAAAACGGCTTAAAATAGAAAATAGGCGATAGACATAAAATGAAGTCAACATAAACAATAAGTTATCCACAATATAAAAAAAGAGATAGATTTTATAAAGTTATCTCTTTTTTTTACGCGAAAAGTAAGCAACAAAAGATTGCAAAAAGCAAGATTTTATTAACAAAACTAAATACAAACTTGTACTAAATTTTCGCAATAAAAAATATAGCAATTATTACTGGTATTTTTTTCTTTCAAAATTATAGCCAAAAGGAAACTCTTGTGGTACAATAGTGTTGTGAAAAAATATGCAAGAACAATAAAACTAAAACGCATCAAATAAACTAAAAAGAAAGAGTGATGGTTATGAGAAAATTGCCATATGGAAAGAGTGATTATGAACAATTAATAGAAAATGGATATTATTATGTAGATAAAACAAGCTATATAGAAAAGTTGGAGGACTTGCCAGAAACATATATCATGTTTTTGCGTCCAAGAAAGTTTGGAAAAACTTTATTTACAAGCACATTAGAAAATTATTATGATATAAAAAAGGTAGATAAATTTGAGAAATTATTCGGAAATACATATATAGGAAAAAATCCAACAGAATTAAAAAATTCATATCATATATTAAAGTTTAATTTTGCAGGAATAGACACAAAAGATGAAAAAGCTACTATACAAGGATTTAAAGTAAAGACTGTAGCATCAATAAAGGAATTTGTAGAAAAATATGGAATAGACTTCTTTGTAGATACAAGAGATGAGTCGGAAGGAATATTATATAATCTGATTAAAGCTTTTGGAATACAAAGACCTAATGAAAAGATATATGTTATCATAGATGAATACGATCACTTTGCAAATGAATTACTGGGATTTAATACAAATCAATTTAAAAGCTTAGTATCAAAAAATGGAAAAGTAAGGAAATGGTATGAGATACTAAAAGAGGGAACAGAAAGTGTCATAGACAGAATATTTATAACAGGAGTAGCACCAATAACATTAGATAGCTTGACATCAGGATTTAATATAAGCTCAGATAAAACATGTGATAGAGATTTTAACGAAATGATGGGATTTACAAAAGATGAGTTAATACAGATGATGGAAGATATAGGAATAAGTAAAAAAGAGCAAGAAGAATTACTTCCTATTATGAAAGAAAATTATGACGGATATAAATTTTCAGTAAAAGGCTTAGAAAAAATGTATAACTCAAATATGTGTTTATTCTTCTTAAATAGTTATGTAAGGTTTAGAGAAATACCAGGACAATTAATAGACATGAATATAGCAAGCGACTATAATAAACTAGGAAATATGCTAGACCTATGCAAAGGGGAAGAAAGAGAAAGAATAATAGAAAAGACAGTATCAGGTGTAGGAATAGTAAGTGAAATAACAGAGAAGTTTAATCCAGCAGTAGCATTTGGAGAAAAAGAATTGGTATCAATGTTATTTTATTTAGGATACTTAACGATAGAAAGAGAGATATTAGGAAAACCAGAATTAAAGATACCAAATACAGTAATGAGAGAGTTATACTCGCAATATTTTTTAAATGTATTAAGCAGAAGTACAGATATACAGATGTCAGAAGAAGATAACAACGAGATGTTACGAGAAGTAGCTTTTGAAGGAAGAATAGACAAAATAGTAGATACAGCACACAAATACTTAGAAAATTTATCAAATCGCGATTATGTCAAATTTGAAGAGAAGTATGTGAAACTAATATTTTATTGCATAGCAATGAATTTAAAACTATTTAGAATAAAATCAGAGATGGAAGTACAAAGAAAATATCCAGACATATTGTTAATACCAAAAGAAAGGGATAAAGGGTACTATGCAGTGATGATAGAGTTCAAGTATTTGAAAAAAGAAGAAGAGGGAAAATTGCAAGAAAAGCAAGCAGAGGCAAAAAAACAAATAGAAGAGTATGGAGAATTAGAAGAGATAAAGGAAATACCAAACTTACACAAATACACAGTAGTAGCAGTAAATAGCAAATTATATGTAGAAGAAGTATGAAATTTGGACAAAAGGGGCACTTCTAAACGTCCAAGAACTTGGACAAAAATGAGTGTTCCTTCCGTTCAAAAAAGTTGGATGTTTGGGACAGGTCTAGTTGCCAATATCACAAAAACATAGAATGAGACTTGACGATAAGTGCAAAATTATGTTAATATATAATATATTGATATAGGAGGAGTTACTAAAAAAATTATATAAATTAACCAGTTGGGGGAATTATTATATTTCCTCCAACTATTAATTACATTAATTTTGTCATAATTTTAGTAGGACAAACATATACATATATAAAGACAAGCTAAGTTGAAAAATAATTGCGTTTTGGCGTTGTTAAATTTCGCTGCGAAAATCCTCAACGTGCAGAAAGCACGCCTCCGGTTTTCTTGCTCATTTGCCTAGCCAAAACAACAATTCTTTTCCAACTTTGATACGAAGATTAAAAAAATAGAACAACTTAAGAAGGAGGCGGAAGCAAATGATAAGAAATGGAAAAGAAGATGATGCAAAGAGAATAGCAAGAATAAAGATTGATAATTGGAGAAAAACATATTTGAATATTTTTCCAGATGAACTTTTAGAGAATTTAGAAATTAATAATGAAACAGAAAAATGTTTAGAAAATTTGGAAAAAAGAAATGTTATAGTATATGAAAAAGATGGAGAAGTAATAGGATATTGCTATTATGGAGAAAGAAAAGATAAAGATTATAAAGATTATAGTGGAGAAGTTTTTGCTTTATATGTGAAAAATGATTGTCAGGAGCATGGAATAGGTTCATGCCTTTTAAGAGAGGCTATAAACGAATTGTCTAAAGGGCATAAAAAGATTTTGTTATGGTGTGCAAAAGAGAATTATAGAGCGATTGCTTTTTATAAGAAAAATGGACTTGAAATAATAGGCGAAGAGGTAGAAAACATTGGCGGAAAAGATGTGGAGAAAGTTGCCCTTGGGGTAGACCTAGCAAAAGAGAGGACATATAATTTGAAAAAATCAGCAAACTATATTGAAAATGATAACAGCACAGCAATTTATGCTAATCCAGATTTGATTGTATTAAAAGATGAGCCAAGAAAATGGTTTAATCAAATAATTAAACACGAAGACATTTCAAATATACCACAGAAATTTGTGAACTATTTAATCAAAAAAGAAATTATTGAAGCTAATACATAACTAAGTTAATTCCATGCCCTGAAATTTCTATACAAAGAGGCGTGTCCCAAAGTGTAAAAAAAGATTGACAAAAAGGAGTGTCCCTTTTGTCAACGAAGGAGGTAATTGAGATTTGATTAGTGATTTCTCTAAAAGAGAGCTTATTGATTTGATTTGGAGTAGGCCGAATTTTGCTCAAGTAGAGCTTACTAAAAATTGTAATTTTAAGTGTAAGTTTTGTTTTGAAAATTGTGATGTGGAGGACAAGTATCAAGACAAGCTACCAGAAATGTGGAAAAAGGTTATTGATGAGTTATATAATTTAGGAATAAAGAAAATTCATTTTTCTGGTGGAGAGAATTTTTTATATAAGGATTTTAAAGAAATACTAAAATATTCAAAGGAAAAAGGTTTGACAAACCTAATAAATACAAATGGCTCTATTGATATATCAAGCATATTGCCGTATTCTGATGAGTTTGTGTTTTCACTTCACGGATATAAAGAGGTAAATGATGAGATAACAGGTTTTGATGGAGCATTTGATAGAACGATAAATAATATTCAAAAAGCATTAGATGCAGATAAAAAAGTTTCAGTAAATACAGTCTTAATCAAAGAAAATTTTGATAATTATGAAAAATTATATACATATCTAGAAAGCAAATTTGATAATCTAACATATTCACCAACAATGGCAATACCTTGCTATACAGGGAAAAAATTTGATTCTTTAAGCGTTCCAATAAATAAAGAAAATATGGAGAAATATTTAAAATATGTAAGAATGGTAGGAAAAGAAAAGTTTGTATATAAACATGGACTTTATGGCTTACTTGGAGAAGATGAAAAGAGAATACATATGCCAGTTTGTGCTGCTGGAAAAAGCAAACTAATTATAAAATATAATGGAAATGTATATCCATGCAATTTCTTTCAAACAGAGGATTTTCTTTGTGGAAATGTATTTGAGGAAGACTTGAAGGATATTTGGAAAAATGGAAAAGGCTTTAAAAAATTTAGAAGTTATTATTTAAATGACAATTTGCCTGAAGAATGTATGAGTTGCAAAAAGCATAATAATTGCTTTTCTGGTTGCAGAGCTTGGACTAAAAGTTACATACAAGAAGATGCTGATGTAAAAAAGGAAGGAGATGTTAGGTGTGGGATTATCGATGCATATGCTAGAGCTTGAGATTACCACGAAGTGTAATTTGAATTGTTTGCATTGCTATAACAGAGAGAATAAAAATATTGATATGGATTATGATGATGTTATAAAATACATAAATTTCGCAAATGAGAATAAAGTACATACTTTAACTTTGTCTGGTGGAGAAGCGTGTTT
Source organism: uncultured Clostridium sp. (assembly GCA_946578345.1). Lineage (GTDB taxonomy): Bacteria > Bacillota > Clostridia > TANB77 > CAG-508 > CALXVA01. Next base: position 6,243 of record CAMOBD010000052.1, on the reverse strand, counting down.
GCATCCACAATTTAAAAAAATTTGTGCATATTTAAAAGAAAATAGGAATAAATTAGATGGTATAAGTAAGGTAACATTGCAGACAAATGGATATATACGAAATCTAAATTTGGAAGATTTGCAAGGATTTGATTACATACATTTAAGTTTTGACATAGATGAAAATGGAGCAAGGAATATAAGCAGTCAAAAGACAATAGAACTTGCAAAAGATTTGGAAAGCGTTGGAGTTAAGCCATACTTATTTACAACAGTTCATAAAAAGAATTTAAATCATATAGACGAAATAGTAAAAATAGCGAATGAGAATAATGTGAGCATAGCATTCAACTTTTGTATAGATACAGGAAAAGATAAAGAATTTTTGCTAAGTGGTGAAGAAAAAATCTTTGCTATAAAGAAACTATTGGAATATGAAAAACAAGGAAAAATTAATAAATTAAAACATCCATATGTAAATTCTTTTAAGAAAATGGCTTTAGAAAAAGATGAAGACTTTAAGATTAAAGGCGGTTGCACAGCAGGAATTGCATCATGCTCAATTTTAGCAAATGGAGATGTAATACCATGTCCTTTTGTTAGAATAAAAGCAGGCAATATACATGAAGAGCCTTTAGAAAAAATTTGGTTAGAATCAAATTTATTAAGAGAAATACGAGATAGAAAAAATTATGAAGTATGTGGTAGTTGCAAATATTTGCCATATTGTGGAGGATGCAGAAGGTCAGCTTACCAAAGTAGCAACAAGATTAATGGATTTGATTACAATTGTATAGCAAGAGAGGAGGTGTCTTGATGGATAGACAAGATTGGGAGATGAGTGTAGAAGAGTTCAACGATTGCGGATGTGCAATGAATGGAGATTAGTGGAAAATAGGGACAGGTCTCAAATTCCGCAAAAGTGGAAAATGGGGACAGGTCTCGAATACGACCAACTAAAAAGTGAATATGCTACATAGGAAAACTGAGCTTGATTTAAGCTCAGTTTTTAACCGCTAGAAAAAAGTTCCTTTTGGTTTACATTGAAATACTAACAAAGTTTTAGATTATGTATAAAACAGTGTGTGTTTATTGTGCATAAAAATATTGTCTATACAATCATCTCGCTATGTCAATACAATTCTAGCCCATACAATTCAGCAGCATTCTTATACAAAATTTGTTTTCTAACGTTTTCTGGAATATGCAATCTGTTAACAACGTCAAGCTCATCTTTACTATTTCCCCAAGGAGAGTCACTACCAAAAAGAATTTTTCTACTTGGTACATAGTCTAAGACTTTGTAATAAATATCTTCAGGAGAGTGAATGTCTTCTGGAGAAAAAAGTGAAGAAAACCTATTTTTAAACATAAAAACAGATGGACAGCAGTCAATAAATACATTTTCCATTATAGCAATTTTTCTTAAACAATTTTCATCAAGTGCTGCAGCATGAGCAATTACGATTTTTATTTCTGGATTGTTTTCAGCAAAGATAATGGCATTTTTTCCACTTTCTATATCACGTATCCCAGTATGAATTAAAATAGGCTTGGATGAGAGTATACTAAAATTAGCCACGCTTACTTGGTCGTTCCAAGGATGCAATTTGAAGCCCACAAATTCATTTCCATAACATCTCTCAAAAAAATTGATTTCTGTTTGAAGTGTAGAATGACATAGTGATAGATAAAGAAGTGGACGCACTTGAGTTCGATAAGGTTTGGTTAGGTTGATGAGAGCAACATTATACTTACGCAGAGGGTCTAATGTAGACTTCAAAATAATATTGCCACATGTTTTACACTTTAAAACCAAATTACCATTTTCTTCAAAGATGCCAACCCGATGCCGGTGTGGATTACTACAATTGCATTCATCCAAGTTGTTGTTGATAATATCTAGTGATCCATTTAGATACAATGTGCTTGGCAAAGGAGAACTACTTATACCAGTATTATTTGTGTATCCTATACTATGATTACAGCCGACTAAAGGACAATGCATAGAGCAATCGTTAGGACACCGGAAAATACTTACTTTGGGATTGAGTGCAGGCATAGCTAAGTCAATTCCATTTTCTCTCATTTCTGCTAAAAAATGTTTTATACCATAATCATTGTAAAAAAAGAAATTTGTGTCAGTATTCAAATGTACATGCGAATTTATAATCATAAATTTCACTCCTTAAATTTTTATATATCATATCACACAAATAATCAAAAATCACAATTTGTCGAAAACTTCCCATAAATCGTCAAAACTTCTCTAAATTCGCTATTGGAAAAATATGTAAGAAGGAATATAATTAATTTACAAATTAGAACTAAGGAGGGTTGTATGTGAATATTAGTTATCAAAAAGAGGACAAGCAGTTATTAGTTGAGATAACAGAAGAAATTGACCACCATGTGGCAGAAAAAATAAGGAGGAAAGTTGATGATGAAATTACAAGATATATGCCTAGAAAAACTATATTTGATTTTAGTAGGGTTTCTTTTATGGACAGTGCGGGGATAGGGATGATTATAGGAAGATATAAAATGATGAAACTCATAGGAGGAAGCTTAGAGATTATTAATATAAGTCAGACGGTAAGGAGAATTCTTGAAATGAGTGGTGTAAATAAGATTATACCAATGGCAGGTTAAAGGGTGAAGGAGGAGTTAAGAAAAATGTATGATAATGAGATGAAATTGGAATTTTTGAGTAAGTCTAGTAATGAGGCTTTTGCTAGGATTACTGTTGCAGCTTTTGCATCTAGTTTAGACCCAACGATTGAGGAACTTGCAGATATAAAGACTGCTGTTTCTGAGGCTGTGACGAATTGTATAATTCATGGCTATGAAGATTGTGAGGGGATTATAAAGATTAAAGCTAGGATTATAAAAAATACTATAGAGATAGAGGTGTCTGATACAGGTAGAGGTATTGAAAATGTTGAGCTTGCACGTAAGCCTTTATATACAACAAAGGCAAATTTGGAGAGGTCTGGTATGGGCTTTACAATTATGGAGAGCTTTATGGATGAAGTAGAAATTGATTCTGTATATGGATTAGGTACAAAAGTAATAATGAAGAAAAAAATAAAGAAGCATTTAGTTGACGTAGAAGATGAGGAGTTTGCAAGCATAGGAGGAGTGGGCTAGGTGCTAGAAAACAGTTTGTATGAGAACAAGATAGAGGACATAGAGGAGGCTCAAAATGGGAACAAAGCAGCTATGGAGAGACTTATAAAAGATAATAATGGACTTATTTGGAGCATTGTAAAAAGATTTAAAGATAGGGGATATGAAATAGATGATTTATATCAAATAGCTGCAATGGGATTTATGAAAGCAATAAAAAAGTTTGATACTAGTTTTGATGTAAGATTATCAACATATGCTGTGCCATATATTCTAGGAGAAATTAGAAGATACATACAAACAGAAGGACCAATAAAAATAAGTAGAAGTATTAAAGATTTAGGGTATAAAATATCAGAATTGCAAAAAGAATATATACGAGAGGGAAAAGAACTTACAATAGAAGAAATGGCTAAAGAACTTGGAGTAGAAAAGGAAGAAATTGTTGCAGCTATGGAGAGTAAAATGCCAATAAATTCAATATATGAAGAAGAAAGCAATGACGGTGATGGAATTAGTATAGAAGATAAAATAAGCACAGGTATAGATGAGCAAAATATGATAATAAATAAAGTTGCAATACTGGATTTGCTAGAAAAGTTAGATGATAAAGAAAAGCAAGTCATATTGCTGAGATATTACAGGGGTAAAACACAGACTGAAGTGTCAAAGATTATGAATGTTAATCAAGTACAAGTATCAAGAATAGAAAGAAAAGCATTGGATAAGATGAGGCGCAGGTTAGGCGATGGTGCTGCCATTACAGCTTAACGCCCACAAATAATTGCGGGCTTAGTTGGTACAAAAAAGGAATGAATTTTATAATGAAAAAAATTTTGATTTACTTAATAGCTTTGATATGTATATGTTTTTCAATTCCAATAGTGTTTACTAAGGAATTTGCTCAAAGGACGTATTCGCAAAATACGGTTAATAGTACAATAATAGATAGTGATAATGCCGAAAATGCAGAGAACGAAGTACAACAATCTACATATGACTATAAAACATACAACACAATAAAATTACTACATACGGAGACAAATGAAGTAGAAGAAGTAGATTTGGATACATATTTGTATGGAGTGGTTTCTGCTGAAATGCCGGCATCTTTTGAAGAAGAGGCTTTAAAGGCACAGGCTGTAGTTGCTAGAACATATACAATATATAAAATTGTAAACAATGATGGTAAACATGGAGAGGCAGATATATGTGATGACTCTGCATGTTGCCAAGCATGGATATCAGAAGAGGATAGAAAAGAAAAATGGAATGAAGATGAAAGGGAGAATAATTGGAATAAAATTGTAAATGCGGTAAATAGCACACAAGGGAAGATTATAACTTACAATGGAGAGCCAATTAATGCATTTTTTCATTCAAATAGCGGAGGAGAGACAGAAACTCCGGTAAATGTATGGGGAGGAAGTGATTATCCATATTTACAAACAGTGGCAACTTCTGGAGAAGATGCATATAGCCAATACAGCTCAGAAGCTACATTTTCTAAAGAAGAGTTTGAAGAGAAAATAAAAGAGATACATAGTGATTTTGAAATTGATTTTTCAAATGATGACTGCATAGAGATTAAAGAATATACAGATGGAAATAGAGTAAAGACCATAAAGATAGGAAACTTAGAGCTATCTGGAGTCGAAGTTAGAAATATATTTGGATTAAGGTCAGCAAATTTCAAAGTTACTGTGGAAGAAAAGAATATTAAATTTGAAGTGACCGGATATGGACATGGAGTTGGAATGAGTCAAACAGGCGCGGATAGCTTGGCAAAAGAGGGAAAAACATATGAGGATATAATTCATCATTATTATACTGATGTGGAGATTGAGAGCATGTGAGTTTGTTATTTATAGTGTTACGAGCCATTCAAAAAAATATAAATAACTTTTTAATAAATTGTATAAATTTCTCAAAAATGTAAATACTTAAGGTAAATAAAGTTTTGGAGGTATGAATTATGAATAGACAAAGAAGAGGTTTTAATAAAGACGGTATGGATATTAAAAGAGTATTGTACATTGCAGGAGGAATTTTATCATTATCAATAATAGCATTTATCGCGATTTTTATTCTTGGAAGCGGACAAGATGATGAAACACAATTTGCAAGGATGAACACATCAATAATAGATGACTATAACACAAATACTATAGAAGAAACTAGTAGCCAGATGGGAAGAACAGTAAATGAAATGGCAAATGAGGAAACAAGCACTCAAACAAATGAAATAACAAACGAGATTGCAAATGAAGTAGATAATGGTAAAAGTACTGAAGAGGACAGTACAAAATATGCAGTAAATACAAGTAATACAGAAAGCAAGTCAGTGAGTGAGCAAGCAAATACAACCAAGCAAGAAGAAGTAAAAGAAGAGGAAGAAATTAAAGACCCAGAATTTGCAATGCCAGTAGAAGGAGAAATATTAAGAGAATTTGCAAAAGATAGCTTAGTGTATTCAGCAACATTGGATGAATGGATTACACATAATGGAATAGATATAGCAGCAGATAAAACAACAGTTGTTAAAGCATCTGAGGCAGGAACAGTGAAATCAATAAAAAATGATCCAAGATATGGACTTACTATAGTAATTGAACATGTAAACGGTTTCTCTAGTGTATACTCAAATTTATTAACTGCTGAATTTGTAGAAGAGGGAGAAACAGTAGAAAAAGGACAAACTATAGGAACAGTTGGAAATACAGCAACATTTGAAATTGCTGATGAATCACACTTGCATTTTGAAATATTAAAAGATAACGAGTATGTAGACCCAGAATTGTATGTGAAATGAAACAAGGGGGACGGAGCATTTGTTTCAAAATTGAAACAAGAGGGACACTCCTAAGAGGTCAAGAACTTTGACAAAAGGGACACTCCTCAAGTGTCAAAAAAGATTGACAAAATCTAGTGTCCCAAGTGTCAAATATTACAAAAATGTTACAGGAAGATTACAAATATATTACATTTTAAGAAAAATATTGAAAAAGAAACACTGATAGTGTAAAATAAAATTACATTGTTAGTGTTTCTTTTTATTTATTTGAAAAATAGTATAAAAGTTATAAACAAAGCGAAACAAAACAGAAAAGAGGTAGCAAAATGATAAAAACAAAA
>CAMOBD010000051.1 GCA_946578345.1 uncultured Clostridium sp. | reverse complement strand
TTTGGGACATTTTCAAAAGTTATTACTTAAGACATTATCATAAATTAATCATATAAATCAATTTTTACAGTAAAATTTGTTGACAAATGGCGAAAAAGAGTATAAAGTATAGGCATGAAAATGTTGTAAATCCAGAGTTTTAAATAAAAAGGGGTGTCTGTAGAAAAGCTGTGGCCTAATTAGAAGGAGTGAATTATTTTGAATAATAAAGGCTATGAAATGCAGGAAAGGAAGTCTAATTATCCAGCATTAGCTAGGCTAATAAAGACTAGAATTGATGGGTTTCCAAAGAATTATTACCATCCTGCAAGTGTACGGTTAACTATTAGCAAAGATGACATTGAAGAGCTCAAAGAAAAAGGTTTTGCAGTTAGAATTCTGTGCGAATCATACTTGGAAGGCATGTATGAATGTGAGGTAAGTTGGCTTAATCCAACTGCACGAGAAGCGGAACTTATACGAGACTACGCAATAGCCAAAAGCCTAGACGGCTAAAATTTATGAATATTGATTAGGCAATCTCTCTCTGTAATACGGAGGGAGATTTGATTGTGCAATTGGGGACAGACCCCAATTGCACAGGGCTTTCTAATAAAAATTGCTCAAAACTATTGACATTTACATAAAAAAACAATATTATATATATGAAAAAATGTAGAATTTTGTAGAATAGGAGAGAAACATAGATGTATACTAAAATGCTAACCTCAAAAATGGGTGGAGAATTAGTAAGCTTTAAAATAGATGGCGAAGAAAGAATCCACCAAGGACTAGATTGTGTAGACGAAAATGGAAAAGTATATTGGAAAAGACATTGGCCAGTATTGTTTCCAGTAGTAGGTAAGCTAAAGAAAAATCAAACAATTATAAATGGAAGAATATTTGAAATGCCTCAACATGGGTTTGCAAGAGATTTTGAATTTGAGCCAATAACAAAGCTTGACAATTTCCATTCATATGTTTTGAAAAGTAATAAAATTACAAAAAATAGATATCCATATGATTTCGAACTATATACAACATATAGATTAGATGAAAACAAATTAACAACAATATATAAAGTTATAAATACAGGAGATGCAACTCTTCCATTTGGAATAGGAGGACATCCAGCATTTAAAATCGACCAAGAAGAATTAAAGCAAGGAAACTATTATTTAGAATTTGAAGAAGATGAAGACAAAATACATTTCTTATACCTAGTAGATGGTCTAGTAGGTACAGAATATGCAAGAAATAATATGTTAGATAAAAGAAGAATAGCAATAGGACCAGATACATTTAATAATGATGCATTAATAATGAAAGGAATTACATCACATAAAATAAGTTTGAAAAATAAAGCTACTGGCAAAACATTGCTTACAATGGACTTCACTGGATTTCCATATTTGGCAATATGGTCAAAACCAGGTGCACCATTTATATGTATAGAGCCATGGTATTCTACAGCAGATACAATAAAAAGTACAGGAGTGTTTATACAAAAACAAGATATAATAGCACTAAAACCAAATGAGACTTTTGAATGTAAATATACAGTTGAGTTTTTTAAGTAAGAAAGGGATGATGTGCATGGAAGCGGTTGTTAATATAATAGCATTAGTAATGGCTCTTGTTGGAGTTGTAATGGTATATGATGCGCGTTTAATCACCAAAAAACTATTTGGCTTTGGTGACCAAAACCAAGCTGCCTGGGGATTAAAAATCTTGGGATTTATAGTTGCAATAATAGGAGCATTGATAATTTACTTTTGAGAATAAACAAAGGAGAAATATATGGATTTAGCAAAAGCAAAACAAGCAAATGTAAATATGTATACCAAATACAAGATGTTTTCTTGGGATTTGCTTTTTTACTATGCGATAATATTCCTATTTTTTACAGAGACCAAAGGCATAAGTGCTGCAGATGTATTACTTGCAGAGTCACTTTTTCCTTTGTTTAAAATAGCGTTTTTAATACCTGCTACGATTATGATAAATTCATTAGGAAAACGAAAAAGCTTGATTATAGGCAATGGCTTTATATTCTTATCTATTTTTACATATATTATAGGAAATCATTTTGTTTTTATAGTATTTGGTGAACTACTTTCTGCAATTGGATTTATCATAAAAGGGATATGTGAGTCTAATATGATATATGATTCACTAGAAAAAGACGAAAAAAGAGGCACAAGATTTGCAAAGATAGAAGGAAAGGGAACATCATATTACTATTATATTGATGCTGTATCTGCAGTTATCTCTGGAATTCTATTTGCTATAAATGGTTATATACCTATGTTCTTGTGCTTAGGTGTTGCTATATATTCTACATACCTTTCAACAAAATTTAAAGATATAGATACAGAGCAAAAGTTTGATAGATACAAAGCTTTTAAAGAAGTAAAAGATTTGTTTAAATCTTTCAAATTGTTTGGAAGGTCACCAAGACTTAAAAATCTAATTTTCTTTGGAGCATTAATATCTGCAATAATTTTATCATTGACCATGCTTAGAAGTAGCATTATGCAAGATATTGGAATTCCTTCAGAATACTTTGGAATAATTTTTGCAGTATTAGGGTTAATTTCTGGAATTGCAGCAAAGAATGAGGGGAGATTTCATAGAAAATTTAGAAATAAGACATTAGCAAGTTTATCACTACCACTAGTTTTTTCGTGCATTATATTAGGCATTATTTGCTCAATTGATATTGGATATGTAGGAAATGTTGTAACTGTGCTACTAGTATTTTTAGTACAATATATTGTAAAAGGACCATTCTATCCTTTAGTTAAGCAATATCTAAACAATTTTACAACAGCAAGCTTGCGTACAAAAATTTCATCATCATTCAATTTACTAGAGAATATATTGAGATTTTTAGTAACTTTTATGGCATCAAATCTATTGAGGTTAACATCTACAGCAAATACATTCACAATATTAGGCTGCGTTTTGGGAATTATAGTTGTTTTAATGCTAGACAATATGAGAAAGAAAGTTGGACTAAAACCTGAGCAGTACACTGCCAAAGATACGAAAATTATGGAGTTGAAGTAAGTGAAGTTTTATTACTATTTACAGCTCTTTTTATATAGCAAAACAATGTATATTTTTTATTTCTGTTTGAGTGCTTAAGGTGGGGACCGACAAGTTTACAAACTGTTAACTACACTTTAGTGGAGTTTTTACAGTTTGTACGCAGTTGGGGGCCGAAAACAGAAATACAAAATATACATTGTTTTGTAAAAAACTAGCTGTGAATTGTAACGTAAGATTATTGTTTTTGTAAAATTTTTTTCAAAATTATTGACATATTTCAACTTTATTTATAAAATATAATTGAAAATTTGGAACGTATGAAAAACTGAGCGAAAAACATAAGGAGGAAGTAGTAAATGTACACATTTAATAGGATAAAAGTCAATCCTCAGTTACCAAAAAGGATTGAAAAATTATCAGTTATAGCGAATAACTTATGGTGGTCATGGAATACAAATTTCTTAAAGATATTTAAAGAAATAGATATAGATTTATGGGAGAGAGTTGGAAAAAATCCTGTAAAGTTTTTGAAGAATGTTTCTCAAGAGAAGTTAGAAGAAACATGTGAAAACCAAGAAATTTTGAAAGAATATGATAAATTTGTTAAAGATTTTGAAGACTACATGAAAAGCAAAAATACTTGGTTTAGAAAGAAATACCCAGACAACGAGGGCGATTTAATAGCATATTTTTCTGCAGAATATGGGCTAGATGAGATATTACCTATATATTCTGGAGGGCTTGGAATTCTTTCAGGAGACCATTTGAAGTCTGCAAGTGATTTAGGAATTCCTTTAGTTGCAGTAGGTCTTTTGTATAAACATGGATATTTTTGGCAAACTATAAATGGAGCAGGTGTTCAAGAAACTGAATACAAAGACCTAGAGCTTGAAGATTTGCCAATTACGCCTGTGAAAGATGTGGATGGAAAAGATTTAATAATTTCTGTCGATATGCCAAAAAAGAAATTGTACCTAAAAGTATGGGAGATAAAAGTAGGAAGAGTAACTTTATATTTAATGGATTCAGACATAGATGCTAATATATCAGAATACAGAGAGATTACAAAAACTTTGTATGGTGGAAATCAAGAGACTAGAATTCAGCAAGAAATAGTTTTAGGAATGGCAGGGGTTGAATTATTAAGAAGAATTGGTGTAAAACCAACAGTATATCACATGAATGAAGGACATTCTTCATTCCTAATATTAAAATTGATAGAGAGCATTATAAAGGATAAAAAGGTATCATTTAATATAGCAAAAGACATAGTAAGTTCAAAAACTGTATTTACTACACACACTCCAGTGCCAGCTGGAAATGATATATTCCCATTAGAGTTAATGGATAAGTACTTTAAAGATTATTGGGACAAACTTGGAATAGATAAACAAGAATTTTTCAAAATGGGCAAGAAACCAAATGCAGATGCCAATAGTGGATTTGACATGGGAGTACTTGCATTAAAAGTTGCAGGAAAGAAAAACGGTGTAAGTAGACTTCATGGAGCAGTTTCGAGAGAACTATTTGGAGATATATGGACAAATATAGCAGTAAATGAAGCTCCAATTACATATGTTACAAATGGAATTCATACATGCTCATGGCTTCCTCAAAACATAAAGGAGTTATACAATGAATATTTAGCACCATATTGGCAAGATAATATATATGATAACGCTGTATGGGAGAAGATTAATAATATTCCAGATGAAAAATTGTGGAATGCTCATATGGATAGAAAGAGAAAATTGATAGCATTAGTTAAAGATAGTACTACAAAAAGGTTACACAGATGTGGATATAGCTATCATGAGATAGATAAAATAACATCAAGACTTAGCGAAAACGTGTTGACTATAGGATTTGCTAGAAGATTTGCAACATACAAAAGAGCTACATTAATATTTAAAGATTTGGAAAGAATCACACAAATATTTAGTAATGAGGATAAGCCAATCCAAATAATATTTGCAGGAAAGGCGCACCCAGCAGATAAAGAAGGACAAGATTTAATAAAATATATTCATGAGATTTCTATGAAACCACAGTTTAAAGGAAAAATATTCTTACTAGAAAACTATAACATAGGAATGTCAAGATATTTAATAAGTGGTGTAGATGTATGGCTTAACACTCCAAGAAGACCAATGGAGGCATCAGGCACAAGTGGACAGAAAGCATCTGTAAATGGTGTACCAAACTTTAGCGTACTAGATGGCTGGTGGGCAGAAGGATATAACTCAAAGAACGGATGGTACATTGGGCTAAACGAAGATTATGAAAACTATGATGTTCAAGATAAAGCAGATAGTGAAGATATATATACAACATTGGAGAATAAGATAATTCCTACATATTATGATAGAAATGACAAGGGAATACCAGAAAAATGGGTAGGAATAATGAAGAATTCTATAGTATCAACAGGTGGAAGGTTTAGCACATCAAGAATGCTTGTTGATTATGTAGAAAAATTATACATTCCATTATGCAATTTATATGATAATTACTTTAGCAAATTGGACAAAGTTACAGAGTTTAATGGATGGAAAGAACAATTATTCCAAAATTGGGATGATATAAAAATCACTCAAGAAAACAACTTAGATAATATAACAATAGATGCAGGAAACTACATAGAAGTAAAATGTAAAGTAACACTTCCGAATATATCTGTAGACAATATCCAAGCAGAAGTATATTATGGAAAAATAGAAGAAAGCGGAGTAGTTGATGATATTTCTATAATACCAATGAAATTGGAAGAAAGAGATGACGAAAAGAAAGAATATACATATACAGCCAAAATAAAACTTGTAAATGGCGGCGAATATGGATATACATTCAGAGTAATGCCAAAGCACGAAATGATACTAGATGCTGAAAACTTAAATTTAGTTAAGTGGATTTAAATTGACAAAAGGGACACTCCTTTTTGTCAACGAAAGTTTACACTTAGGGACCCTCTTATTAAGATTATCTAAAAACAATTAACTAAATTATACAAGGTTAATTAGAATAATTAATAAAACAAATAGAAAAAGGAGGAGAGGTACAATGGAAGAAGAAAACAAAGAAAACGTAGAAGTAAAGCAAGAAAGGGATTCTGAAAAAATAAGACAAAAGAAAAACAATTTTACAATGGCATATATCCTAGTTGGAATTTGTATAATAGCAATTCTTATAATGCTTATATATGCATTTTTAGTAAAATAAGTTATAAACGGTCAAATGAATGAAGTAACACACCTACTATGAAATTTTATTAACATAGTAGGTGTGTCCCTTTTGTTCGAAATTTCGAACGAATGCTCCGTCCTTTCATTCTTATTCGGAGAGGAGTGTCCCAAAGTGTAAAGAAAAATTGACAAAAAGGAGTGTCCCTTTTGTCAATTTAGTAGTAAACCATATAATCTATTTCTGGAAAGATGCAATCTTTTTTGCTTATTTCTTTTAGAAAATCTTCGTCAATTTTATCTTCAGTAATTTGGTAATATAGCTTTGTAAATCTACCTATGTGGTCCTTTATTCTCTTTTTTGCATAATCTACCATTGTTCCATTAGTTATGATAAATAGCCAGTCACTACTTTGCGCAAGTAGAAGTTCTCGTGCACATTGATTTAATGCTTTTCTCCTTAGAGAGGTTTTCTTTTCATTCGGATACAAGTGTGCAAGTTCAACCATTCTATTTCCTGCAACATGTAAATGTCTATGTGCATAATCATTGGTTTGATTTAACCATACTTCGCTATATCCGTTAGCTCCCCAGCTTGACCTACATGGTGTAGATACTTGCATTAGTGGATATTTGTCTATATACTCACTTGGAGTGATTAATTTAAAGTTACAATCATCATAGTAAATCTTTTTAAATAAAATATATAGCCAATATGGACCTTCGTACCACCAATGTCCATAAAGTTCTGCATCATATGGGCATAATATTATAGGTGGATTTCCCATAACTGGTGCAAGTTTTTCTATTTGTGCTTCTCTACTATCAAAGAAGTGACCTGCTTGCTTCTCTGCAGAATCTTTAGCCCATTGAAGATTATAATAATCTTTCTCACAATCTTTTCCTGTAATTCTATAATATTTAATTCCAGTATGAACTCTAACCCCATTAGATGCAATATATGGTTTTATATAATCATAATCTGTATCATAACCGATATCTCTATAAAATTCTCTATAGTTAAAATCTCCAGGATAGCCGTTTATTGAACTCCAAACTTGTCTTGAAGATTCCATATCTCTACCAAAAGCGATAACACCTTCTGGTGAGACTATAGGAGCAAATGTACCATATACAGGAGTTGGGTTTGCATATAAAATCCCATGAGATTCAGTTATTATATAATCTATTCCAAATTCCTTCAAATATTTGTCTGCTTCTGGAACATATCCACACTCAGGAAGCCAAATACCACGTGGCTTTTTACCAAAGTATTTCTCATAAGTTTGTACACCAACAGCAATTTGTGCTTTTACTGTTTGCTCAGTAACATACAAAATAGGGAAATACCCATGCGTTGCACCACAAGTGATTATTTCCAAAACTCCAATGTCTTGAAAATGCTTAAATCCTTGGATTAAATTACATTTATATACATCTTTAAATACATGCAAATCATTTGTGTATCTATCTAAATAATATTTTGAAAGTTCATTTAATCTACTATCATATTTTGTTCTTTCTACTTCTTTTTCACAAAGTTCAATGTGAGTTTTTAGATACTTGATATATCTTTTTTGCAAAAGTTTATTATCAAGCATATTAAGAAGAGGGGGAGTAAGTGACATTGTTATTCTAAAGTCAACTTCTTCCTCCTCTAATTTTTGGAAGTTTAAAAGAAGTGGTATATATGTTTCAGAGATGGCTTCATAAAGCCATTGCTCTTCTAAATAATCTTCACTTTCAGGATGATGGATAAATGGTAAATGTGCATGTAGTACAAAGCTTACATATCCTTTTTCTTTTGTCATATTTATTCATACCTTTCTTAGTTTATATAATTCTATTTATTATAGTTTCTAAAGTCCGTTCCATCTTGCTGGTAGATATATATTGTGTTCTCCATGTATTCGAACAAAATATATATCTACCACGTGGAACTACTTTGATAAGAATTATGAATTCTTACTTAAATATAGAACTGTTTGAAGAAGATAGGTTTAATTTTATATTACCTGCTGCTAAATCTTCTATATTTATTTCTCCGTTATATATCTCTTTGTATAATTCGTAAATATCATATACTTTGCCAAGACTTTTTATAAATGTTATTGAAGATATTTCTTTTTCCTCAATAAAGTTATTTTTTGTATTTTTAAAAAATACTGATTTGCCAAGTTTATCAAATAAAATGTGGTCATTAGGCATTTGCATATCGTTTGAAGTAGTAATATACACATAATTGTCTATGTTTGAATTATATTCTATCGGACGCCTTCCAAGTTCTACTGCATAGTCACAGTCTGCATCATTTATATGTAGATACCAGCTATTTGCGAAATCATTTATTTCAACCTCGAAAGAATAGTTCATTGTTCTATTTGTAATGATAAGCACAGGTTTAGTAGTATTAAAGAAATTCTCTCCATACTTTTCAATATATGAATTTCTATCATCATCTGAAATATCCCAATATATGAAAAGCATATTAGGTGTCTGTGCCAAGATTTTTACAACAGTTTCGTTATATCTATATGGTAAGTCATAATATTCAACAGTAGCAAGTTCTTTTTTTACAGCTTTTTTAGAACTAGACTTTGAATTAGTCGCTTTTTTAGTTGAAGCCTTTTTTGTTGTACTTTTAGCTTCTGCACTAGATTTAGTAGCTGTACTTATTTTGGCTACAGTCTTAGAAGTGCTTACTTTTTTACTTGTACTTGTTTTGCCTGTAGTGCTTGAATTAGCTTTTGAGGTATCGCTTTTTTTAGCAGCGGTTGACTTACTAGCAGACTTTTTTGTAGAAACAGCTTTATCAGCGACCGCCTTTTTATTAGCACTCTTGGTAGCAGTAGTTTTTTTAGTAGTAGACTTTGTGGTAGTGCTTTTACTAGGACTAGTTTTCTTTGAAGTACTAGGTTTTGCTGTGCTAGTCTTTTTAGTATTTTTCTTTTCTACTTCTGCATCAGCCTTTTTTGCAGTATCTTTACTAGTATCTTTTTTATTTTCAATATTTAATAAATTTAGTATTTTATTTTTTAGTTCTTCTTTAGATTTCCTTGGCATGCTTTTCCTCCGTACATATAATATTCTAATATATAATATATCAAATACTAAATAAATTCAAGTGAAAAAAGGAAAAAATATGAAATATTTGTGGGGAAATTTTTAGAAAATTATGAAATAAAAAACACACCCAAAACTTAAAAATTTGGGTGTGCATAGACATGTATTACATATCTATTGTTCAGTTATTGAATCTGAGAACTGTCCAGCTTTTCGGAATAAATCGAAGATAAATAATTTTGAATAAAGTCTGATGCGTATACTAACAATGATAGGTTTTGAGGAAGAATAGTTCTTAATTTGCTTTCAAACCCAGAAGTCGCTATACAAAGCATAAAAACATCTTCAATGGAAGATAAATTTCCTGAATTAGGATCTAAAATTTGAATGTCAGACTGCTGGATTTGAGTAACATTGTCAGTTTCTTCATCTTGAACCAATATTCTTTTACCTGCTATAATTATCTTCATAATGAACTCCTTTCGCACTGGTTACAAAGTGTACACTTTTGTACATGCTAGTATTATAACACAGAAACGAAATTATGTAAAATTTTCAAAAAATATTGCATAAAATTAAAAAATATGGTAATATATATAACATAATGCTAAGAAAAAGAGGAGTAAGTTTTGAAATTTCTATAAAGAGAATAGAAGTGTTTGCGCTGAGAGCTTCTAATAGAAACAGAACTGAATGTAGCTTTGGAGCAGATATGGTGAAATAGTAGTAAGCATATACGTGTGACTTGCGTTAAAAGTTAAGAGATACAATGTTTAATTTTGAATGAAAAAATGTTTTTCATTTAATGTAGATAAATTGTGAATTAAGGTGGTACCGTAAGTAAGCAGCTTGCCCTTATACAGAGGGGCAAGCTGTTTTTTAGTCTAAAAAAATAATTACGTTTTGGCGGTGTTAAATTTCACTAAGAAAAGCCTCAGCGTACACAAAGTACGCCTACGGTTTTCTTAGCTCATTTGCCTAGCCAAAACAGCAATTCTTTTTCAAGACGATGTTAGTAGAGAAAATTATAGAAAGGGTGATTTTATGGAGAATAAAAAACTAAATGATAAGTATAATCCAAAGGATTTTGAGGACAAAATTTATGAGGAGTGGGAGCAAAAAGGCTATTTCAAACCAAGTATGGACAAGACAAAAGAAAGTTATTGTATTATGATGCCACCACCAAATGTAACTGGAAAGCTTCATATGGGACATGCGCTAGATGATACAATACAAGATATTTTAATACGTTTTAAAAGAATGCAAGGTTACAATACATTGTGGCTTCCTGGCTCAGACCATGCTGCAATTTCTACAGAGATGAAGGTAGTAGAAAAGCTTAAAAAGGAAGGGAAAACTAAACAAGATTTAGGGAGAGAAAAATTCTTAGAAGAGGCATGGGATTGGACTAGGTTATATGGTGGAACTATTCAAACTCAACAGAAGAAGTTGGGATGCTCATGCGATTGGGATAGAAGAAGATTTACATTGGATGAAGGACTATCAGATGCAGTTTTAGAGCAGTTTGTTGATTTATATAACAAAGGGTTAATCTACAAAGGAACAAGGATGATTAATTACTGCCCAAGTTGTAAAACATCTATATCAGATGCAGAGGTTGAGTACAAAGAAGAGCAAACACATCTATGGTATATAAGATACAAAATAACAGGAACAGAGGATAAATATATTACTGTAGCAACAACAAGACCAGAAACAATGCTTGGAGATACTGCAGTAGCTGTTAGTCCAACAGATGAAAGATATTCTGATTTTGTAGGAAAAACTTGTATACTTCCAATAATGAATAAAGAAATTCCAATTATTGCAGATGAATTTGTTGAGAAAGAATTCGGAACAGGTGCTGTAAAAATTACACCTGCACATGATATGAATGATTATCAATCAGGTTTAAGACATAACCTAGAAATCATATCTGTATTCGATGATGACAACAAAATGGGAGATTTAGTTCCAAAATATAAAGGAATGGATTTACTAGAAGCAAGAAAAGCAATTGTAGAAGATTTAAAAGCAATTGGGGCATTAATTAAAGAAGAAGAGTATGTTCATAATGTTGGAAAATGTGAAAGATGTAAAAACACAATAGAGCCAAAAGTTTCAGAGCAATGGTTTGTTGCAATGAAAGATTTAGCTAAAAAAGCAGCAGACTCAGTAAGAAATGATGAAGTAAGATTTATACCTAAGAAATATGAAAAACAATATTTCAATTGGCTAGATAATATTCAAGACTGGTGTATATCAAGACAGTTATGGTGGGGACATAGAATACCTGCATACTATTGTGATGAATGCGGACATATAAATGTTGCAAAAACAGCGCCAGAAAAATGTGAAAAATGTGGAAGTACACATTTGCATCAAGACGAAGACACATTGGACACATGGTTTAGCTCAGCTTTATGGCCATTTTCAACACTTGGTTGGCCAAATACAGATGCAGAGGATTACAAAACATTTTATCCAACAAATGTGTTGGTAACAGGATTTGATATAATAACTTTCTGGGTATCAAGAATGATGTCACAAGGACTAGAACTTACAGGAAAAGCACCATTTAAAGATGTATTAATCCATGGAATGGTACGTGATAGCCAAGGAAGAAAAATGTCAAAGACATTAGGAAATGGAATAGACCCAATCGAAATAATAGATGAGTATGGTGCTGATAGCTTAAGATTTGCAGTGATTTCCGGAACAACAATGGGAAATGATATAAGATACATGCCAGAAAAATTGGAGCAAGCATCAAACTTTGCAAATAAAATTTGGAATGCTGCTAAATTTATTATTAACTCATTAGCAGATGAACAAAAAGTAAGAGATTTCTGCTATGAAGTATATGAGAAAAATAAAGCATATAATCCAGATATGCTTAGAATAGAAGACAAGTGGATATTAAACAAATTTGATAAATTAGTAGCAGATGTAACAAGAAACTTAAAGAACTACGACTTAGGTGTTGCACTTGATAAAATATATAACTTCATATGGAATGAATTCTGTGACTGGTATATAGAAATGGTAAAACCACGTATATATAGCGATAATGAAGAAGAAAAAGTAGCAGTAAGTGACATATTAAACCATGTATTTGGCTCATCTTTAAAGTTATTGCATCCATTTATGCCATTCGTAACAGCTGAAATTTATTCGAAGTTAATTTGTTTTGGAACAGAAGACATAATTGTAGCAAAATGGCCAACAATTAGGAAAGAATTTGTATTTGACAAAGAAGAAGAAGCGGTAGAAAAAATAAAAGAAGTTATTGTTGGAATAAGAAATTTAAGAAACACAAAAAACATACATCCAAGCAAAAAATCAGAATTAATCATCATAACATCAAAATATGCAGAAGAAGTGAGGGCAGCAGAAGATATATTGATGAAATTGGGATTTGCTGAAAAAATAGAAGTATTCGAAAGCAAGGAAGAACTAGAAAAAAGAGCTCAAACAGAAAGTGGAGAAGGTAGAG
>CAMOBD010000050.1 GCA_946578345.1 uncultured Clostridium sp. | reverse complement strand
CAACAGAATTAATAAGTAGTTATGCATGGGATACAGCATTAAACTTTATATGTCAGACAAATACAGATGGATATGAATTAGCAACAACAACAGATGAGACAAAAGCAAATATAGGAACAAGCAATAAAACACAAACAGGAGAATACACAGCAGATAAATATAGTAATATCCATGATTTGCTTGGAAATTGTTATGAATGGACAACAGAGTACTCTAGTTACTCTGGTAGCAACTACACTTACCCTTGCGTTCGTAGGGGTGGTGTTTACGGCAGCAGCAGCCTTTACGCAGCTTACCGCGGCAACGTCGCTACGACTCTCAGCAGCACTTACCTCGCTTTCCGTGTCCAGCTTTATGTGTAGGTCTGTAAGCTGATAGAAAGGGTAGAAGATTGAAATAAGTAAATAAATAAGAAAAAAGGTAGTGGTATTTAAACATACGGCTACCGAACGAAGTACGGTAGAGGAGGAAAATTTTGGACGTGTACCCTCTATGAGCGTATGGAATTCATGCAGATGTAAAATTGTGTAATCTTGATGAGGTTACACAGTTTTTTTCTAATACAAAAATGAAAAAAATACTATAATATAGTTACGATATAGTTTAAGCATTGAAAAAAAGTGCCGAAAACGGCAAAAATTTTCAATGAAAAAAATCCTTGATTTAAACAATTAAGTATAGTAAAATAGATGATGTAAGAAAAAGTAAAGGATAGTGATGTAGATGAAGAAGCCACCATATGGAATAAGCAATTATGAAGAATTAATAAGAGACGGATATTATTATGTTGATAAGACAATGTATATAGAAAAACTTGAGAATTTGCCAGAAAAAAGGATAATGTTTTTACGTCCAAGAAAATTTGGGAAAACGCTATTTACAAGCACTTTGGAAAATTATTATGATATAAAAAAAGCAAATGAATTTGAAAGGCTTTTTGGAAATACATATATAGGAAAACATCCAACAGAACTAAAAAATTCGTATTATATTTTGAAGTTTAACTTTTCTGGGATAGATACAACTAATGAAGAAACAACAATGAAAGGTTTTAAAAGAGAAGTTGCGTCTTCTATAAAAAGTTTTGTAGATAAGTATGAATTAGATTTTTACGTGAATATTGGAGAAGAAGCAGAAGGTATACTTGATAACTTAATAAAAGCTTTTGGGATACAAAAGTCAGAAGAAAAGTTATATGTAATTATAGACGAATATGACCATTTTGCAAATGAACTACTAAGTTTTAATACAAACCAATTCAAAACTTTAGTATCGAAAAATGGAAAAGTAAGAAAATGGTATGAGATACTAAAAAAAGGAACAGAAAGTGTAGTAGACAGAATATTTATAACAGGTGTAGCACCTATAACATTAGATAGTTTAACATCAGGATTTAATATAAGCTCAGACATAACGCGAAATAGATTATTTAATGAGATGATGGGATTTACAAAAGAAGAATTAATACAAATGATGGAATGTATAGGAATAGACAAAAAAGAGCAAGAAGAATTATTGCCTATTATGAAAGAAAATTATGATGGGTATACATTTTCCACAAAAGGATTAGAGAAAATGTATAATTCAAACATGTGCTTATATTTCTTAAAAGATTACATTCAATTTGGAGAAATACCAGAACAATTAATAGATATGAACATAGCAAGTGATTATAACAAACTTGGAAATATGCTAGACTTATGCAAAGGAGAAGAAAGAGAAAAGATAATAGAAAAGACAGTGTCAGGACAGGGAATAGTAAGTGAGATAACAGAAAAGTTTAATCCAGCAATAGAGTTTGGAGAAAAAGAGCTAGTATCAATGCTATTTTACTTAGGATATTTAACAATTGTAGGAGAAGAGTTTGCAACACCAGAATTAAAAATACCAAATAAAGTAATGAAAGAGATGTACTCAGATTTTATTGTATAGCTATGAACTTAAACATTTTTAGATTAAAGTCAGAGATGGAAGTACAAAGAAAATACCCAGACATATTGCTAATACCAAAAGACAGAGAAAAAGGGTATAATGCGGTTATGATAGAATTCAAATATTTGAAAAAAAATGAAGAGAATAAGTTACAAGAAAAGCAAGAAGAGGCAAAAAATCAAATAAAGGAGTATGCAGAATTTGAAGAGATAAAGGAAATACCAAACTTACATAAATATACAGTTGTGGCAGTGAATGACAAGCTATATGTAGAAGAGGTGTAGTGATATAGTATGCATGTAATTTTTAATTGAAGAGAGGAATTTAAATGGTAGATTTTAATAGTGCAATAGAAGTATTTAATAACTATAAAGGGTCAGAAAAAAAGAAAACACTGATATATAATAAGAAAAGATATTTGGTAAAATTCCCAGACCCAATTATAGGAGAAAATACAAATCTATCATTTAAAAATAATGCTTTTTCAGAGTATGTTGGAAGCAATGTTTTTCAATTATCTGGATTTAACACGCAAAATACAATTTTAGGTAAATATACATATAATGGAAAAGAAAAAATAGTATGTGCTTGTGAAGATTTTACAGACGATGACAATATTTTATATGAGTTTGAGAGCTTGGCATTAAGTACAAACCCGGATAAAAAGATAGAAACAGAACTTACTGATATTATGGAAGTTATTGAAGAAAGCAAAATGATTAATAGCAAAGAAACCAAAGATAAATTTTGGGACATGTTTGTAATAGACAGTATAATAGGAAATACAGACAGACATAATGGAAACTGGGGTTTTATATTAAATAAAAAAACAAATCAAGTTACTTTTGCACCAATATATGATTGTGGCTCTTGCTTAAATCCAATATATGAAGATAGTCAAATAGAAAATTTAACTGAACAAGAATTAAAGAATTTAGCAATCAATTGTTATTCATGTATAAAAGTAAATGGTAAAAAGATTAATTACATGTCATATATAAATCAAATGAAAGATGAAATGTGTAACGAAGCAATTAAAAGAGTTTTTGAAGATATAAAAATCGATAAAATATTATCGTTTATAGATGAAATAGATGCTATATCAATGGTCAGAAAAGAATTCTATAAAAGACTGATAAAGTATAGATATGATATAATAAAGAAAGTATATGATAAGATATAAGTATATAAAGGCTTTACAAATCACAAGATTTCGTAAAGCCTTTAAAAAATCGTAAAAGTTTTGATTTTATATTGATAAAAATTAATAAATATAATATAATAGTATTGAAAAAAAGTGCCGGAAACGGCAAAAATTTTCAATGGAGGTATCTGATGAAAGAGATAAAAAGAGATTTATATCTGGAAAAATTGATTAATAGACAAGAAAATGGTCTTATAAAAATAGTGACAGGAATAAGAAGATGTGGAAAATCGTATCTGCTCGACCCAATATATAAAGACTATTTATTAAGAAATGGAGTTAAAGAAGACCATATAATAAAAATTGATTTAGATGAAAGAAAAAATAATAAATATTTAGATCCGGATGTGTTAGATGAGTATATTCGTTCATTAATAAAAGACAATGACATGTATTATATTATTTTAGACGAAATACAAAAAGTTGAAGACTTTGAATCTGTGTTAAATGGATTTTTGCATATAGATAATCTAGACATATATGTAACAGGAAGCAATTCAAAATTCTTATCTTCTGATATAAAGACTGAATTCCGTGGTAGAGGAGACGAAATAAGAGTATTACCACTAGCTTTCTCAGAGTTCGTTTCAGCTTATGATGGAAGTGTTGATGAGGCATGGGATGAATATAAAATTTATGGAGGATTACCAAGAGTATTATCTCAAAGGACAAATGAACAAAAAAGTAAATATTTGAAAGATTTATTTGAAAGAACATATTTAAGTGATATTATAGAAAGGCATAATATTCAAAGAGTAGATGTTTTAGATGCTTTGGTAAATATATTATCTTCATCAATTGGCTCTTTAACTAACCCTAAAAAATTGTCAGATACATTTATAAGTAACTCAATGAAAGATGTATCTATAAATACTATTACATCATATATAAATGATTTATTGGATTCGTTTTTAATTGAAAAAGCTGAAAGATATGATGTAAAAGGAAAACAATATATATCAACTCCTTCAAAGTACTATTTTTCAGATATAGGATTAAGAAACGCTAGGCTTAATTTTAGGCAACTTGAAGAAGACCACATAATGGAAAATATTATATATAATGAATTAATATACAGAGGTTACAATGTAGATGTGGGTGTAGTAGAAATAAGAGAAAATGATATAAGAAAACAAACAGAGGTTGATTTTGTATGTAATCAAGCAGATAAAAGATATTATATTCAATCTGCATTAAGTTTGCCAACTAGAGAAAAAACTTTGCAAGAAGAAAGACCATTAATGAATATAAATGATAATTTTAAAAAAATAATTGTTGTTAAAGATAAGATAAGACCATGGATTACAGAAGAGGGAATTTCGGTTATAGGCTTACAAGAGTTTTTGCTAAATAAGGATAGTTTATTAATTTGATAAATGGAAAGGATGATTTGTATGGAAAAAGCAAAAGTGTATTTTACAAAGGAGATAACTCCAGAAAGTGTTGTAAAAATGTATGAGACATTAGGAATTAATTTACCGGGAAAGGTAGCTGTTAAGCTACACTCAGGAGAACAAGGAAATCAAAATTATATAAGACCTGAATTTGTAAAAGCAATGGTAGAACATGTTAATGGTACAGTAGTAGAATGTAATACTGCTTATGGAGGAGCTAGAAACACAACAGAAAAGCACAAAAAGTTAATAGAAGACCATGGATGGACAAAATATTTTGATGTAGACCTTATGGATGCAGAAGAACCAGACATGAAACTTGATATACCAAATGGAAAAGTACTTAAAGAAAATTTTGTGGGAAAAAATTTACAAAACTATGATTCTATGCTAGTTTTATCTCATTTTAAAGGACATCCAATGGGAGGATATGGTGGAGCATTAAAACAATTATCAATAGGCTGTGCTTCATCAGAAGGAAAATCATGGATACATTCAGCAGGACAATCAAAAGACCAATATACAATATGGGAAAATCTACCAGAACAAGATAAATTTCTAGAATCTATGGCGGATGCTGCATCAAGCGTGGTAAAACATTTTGATGGTAATATTGCATTTATTAATGTAATGTGTAATCTTTCTGTTGATTGTGATTGCTGTGCAGTAGCAGAAGACCCATGCATGAAAGATATAGGAATATTAGCAAGTTTAGATCCAATTGCAATAGATCAAGCATGTATTGACTTAGTATATAACTCAAAAGACCCAGGAAGAGATCATTTTGTAGAAAGAGTAGAGAGACAACATGGAATTCATACAATTGAAGCAGCAGCTGAGTTGGGATTTGGAACAAGAGAATATGAATTAGTAGATATAGATAAATAAGAATTATGTTCCATTAAAAGAGTTATATAAGTTAGATGAATTGAAATAAGTAGTTGAATGTAGAGATAAAAAATTACATTATTTTACAAAAATATATTGACATAATGAATAGAAACATTATATAATGAATATACTATAAGAGAATAGCTATTCAATAATTCGAGTGTTTCGCAGCTCATAAGTAAATGCGAACTATATATTTGAGTGTTTCGCGACTCATAAAAAAACGGCGAACTATATATTCGAGTATTCGCTTGCTCAACCAAAATAGCGAACATTAATGTTATAGGGGGTAAAACATTGGTTTTATCCTCTATATCTATTTCTATTGGATTATCAAAATTGATTTTATTCAAAAAATATTTTTATTCTAAATAAGGAGATATAATGTTAAAATTCTATGAAGTTAATGGAGACTATATAAAATACTTACGAGAAAATGGAGATAGCAAAATCCCATTAGTAGATTATAAAAATCATAAAAAGTTTTTTTGCGGAATAGTTTATACTATTAATAATTTTAATTATTTTGTACCTGTATCTTCGTATAATAAAAAAGTTCATACTAATTTTATTATAAAAGATAAAACGAAGGATAATAAAATAAAAGCAATTTCTTCTCTAAGGTTTTCATTTATGTTTCCATGTCCAAATGAATTATTAAGTATAAAAGATTTTTCTAAAGAGGATGAAAAATATCAAAATTTATTACGAAAAGAGTTAAAATATTGTAATAAAAATGAAAATAAAATAAAAAAACAAGCTGCAGAAGTATACAAATTAGGGATTAATGAGAAAACAAGAACAAAATTTAATATATGTGATTTTAAAAAACTTGAACTTAAGTGTTTAGAGTATTTATCTAGAATTAATATATCAGAAAATTTATAAAAAACTATTGACTTAAAGTAGAGTTTAAGTGGTATAAAATAAATATAATACAGATGATAGAAAGGATGATTTATTATGGAAAAGCAAGAACATGGTGGAATGTTTGGAAAATGTTACATTTGAGCCTGGCTGTAGAAATGTTAAACATTGGCATGGTGCTAAAAAAGATTCATGGTTTTCTCATTTGGCAGTAGAAGTACCAGGTGAAG
Source organism: uncultured Clostridium sp. (assembly GCA_946578345.1). Classification (GTDB taxonomy): domain Bacteria; phylum Bacillota; class Clostridia; order TANB77; family CAG-508; genus CALXVA01. The sequence goes on along the minus strand of CAMOBD010000050.1, from coordinate 6,415 downwards.
ATACTTCAAATGAGTGGTGTGAGCCAGTTAGTGATGAGGAATATGAAAAATTATAATATAGATTAAGAAAGGTAAGGATTAGTTCTTTACCTTTTTTCTATGGTATGATAAAATATGCAACATAAGGAGGGTATCATGAGTACAGAACACAATCATGCGATAATAATTATAAAAAATGAAGAAGGAGAATATTTACAATACTATGATAATAGATGGAATAGTTATTTATTTCTAAATCTAAAAATGACTAGTGAATTTAACGAAAATTATATAAAAGCAGAAATTAGTAAAAAATTAGAAATTCCTACAGACCACATGAATGTTAAGTATCTAATGGATAAAAGACACAAAAAGTTTTCTGAGAGTGCAAAAATTGAAAAGGAATATCATCACTATTTTTATTTAATTGATATTGGTGAAATTACTAATGAAATGAAACATAAACAATTTATAATAAATGAAATACAGTACAAATGGTTCAGTAAAAGCGAACTTGAGAGTGATGAAAGAATACAAGAAGTAAATAGTGACATAGTGGGGTATGTTTTAAATGAAGAGAATTAATTTTTTTAAGAAAATATATTATTCTATAATAGGCAAGAAATACAAAGAAATGGTAGAAGAAAAATCTGCATATGCTATTTTATACTTAGCAATATTTGAGCTTGGATTTACGATTTTAATTTCTATCATTGCAGCCAATAGGCTTTTGACATCATCTTTTAGTGAAGTATATGATTATGTATATAACTTTTTAGCGGACTTTTTCTATAATTCGCTATCATTAACATTTGATACCATACTTGTGCTTTCGGTATTGGGATATTTGTATAGATTAATAACGAAAAACAAAGTAAAGTATTCCAAAATGTTTTGCTTAGCCACTTATGCATCTACAACTGCAATGATACTAAAATATATAGTATTTTTAGTAAATTATTTAACAAACTTAAATATACAATATTTTAACTATATTTATATATTTATTGTAATCATTTATTTTATAGCTAATTTCAATAAAACTGCAAATGATTAAAAGTTATTCATATATAGAATATTTTGTACATATATGATATACTAAGAACTGTGATTATAAGAAAAGTGGCTTTGCCACATGTGCATTTCGCTTCGCGAATATGCACAGCTGCAATAAAGTAGGTTTAAATAGCATAAATTAAAATGGAGGTTAGAAGAAAAATGAATAGATATTACTTTACATCAGAAAGCGTAACAGAGGGACATCCTGATAAATTATCAGATTTAATTTCAGACAGCATATTAGATGAGTGTCTAAAACAAGATAAAAATGCAAGAGTTGCAGTGGAAACTTTTGTATCAGGCAATACAGTTACAATAGCAGGACAAATAACTGCTAATGCAGAATTTAATATAGACAAGTTGGTAAGAGAAACTATAAAAGAAATTGGATATGACAATGCAAAAATAGATATGGATTATAGAACTTGTAAGATAGATGTCAATATAACAAAGCAGAGCTCAGATATTGCAATGGGAGTAGACACAGGTGGAGCAGGCGATCAAGGAATTATGTTTGGTTATGCATCTGATGAAACAGAAAACTATATGCCATATGCAATAAACATGGCACACAAATTATCAAAAAGATTAGCAGAGGTTAGAAAGAAAGGTATTATACCATATTTAAGACCTGATGGAAAAGTGCAAGTAACAGTAGAATATGAAGATGATACACCAAAAAGAATAGAAACAATTCTTGTTTCCACACAACATAATGCAGATGTAAGTCAAGAAGATTTAAGGAAAGATGTTGTAGAAAACATAATAGATTTTATTGTTCCAGCAGAAATGATGGACGAAAACACAAAAATATATGTAAATCCAACAGGAAGATTTGTAATAGGTGGACCATTAGGAGACACAGGGCTTACAGGAAGAAAAATTATAGTAGATACATATGGTGGATATGCAAGACATGGTGGAGGAGCGTTTTCTGGAAAAGATGCTAGCAAAGTTGACCGTAGTGCAGCATACATGCTTCGTCATATTGCAAAAAATATAGTAGCAAATGGATATGCAAAAAAATGTGAAATACAAGTATCATATGCAATTGGTATGAAAGAGCCACTTTCAATCTACATAAATACATTTGGAACAGGCAGAAAATCAGATGAAGAATTAGTAGAATTGATAAAAAGAAATTTTGATTTAACACCAAACGGGATGATAGAATATCTTGGCTTGCGAGAGCCAATTTATACAAAGACAACAAACTATGGTCATTTTGGTAAAGATAATTTACCATGGGAGAAAATAATAAAATTATGTTAATAAAAAATGCAATTGGGGACAGACCCCAATTGCACAGAAAGGTGACATAAAATGAGAATAGGAATAGATATAGATAATGTGATTTCAAACTTTGACGATGTTCTTTTAAAAGAATATTTAAAGCATGATAAAGAATTAAGAGGCACAGGAATAATTCATAATGCTCATTATTATATAACAAAGGGAATGTTTGATTGGACAAAAGAAGAAAATGATGATTTTTATTGTTCAAACATTGAGAGGATTGCAAAAAGTTTAAAGCCTTTAAATAATGCAAAACAAATAATTGACAAATTAAAACAAGAGGGAAATGAAATATACATTATTTCCTCACGAGATAATGGAGAATATACGAATCCTAGAGAGATGACAGTAGAATGGCTTGAAAAATATGATATAAAATATGATAAGCTTATTCTCACAGACAAGTATGAAAAAGGACGAGTGTGTAAAGAAAATCAAATAGATATTATGATAGAGGATACCATAAAAAATTGTGAAGATATAGAAGGTAATGGTGTAAAATGCTTAATAATGGATACAAGATATAATAAAGAAGATATAAGGTTTAAAAGAGTAAAAAATTGGAAAGAAATTTATTCAAGGATTTCTGAAATGTCTCCTAAGAAAGAAACCAAGAAAATAAATGTAATCATAGATACGGACACATACAATGAATGTGATGACCAATTTGCTATTAGTTATTTAATAAAATCACAGGACCGATTCAATATAGAAGCAATAACGATAGCTCCATATCAACATGATAATGATATAAGCATAGAAGAGGGGTTAGAAAAAAGCTATCAAGAAGCGATAAAAATTTGCAAGTGGTTAAACTTTGATACTGAAAATAAGGTCTTCAAAGGAGCGAATGACTATCTAGAAGAAGGATATAATAATACCAATGATGCAGTAGAAAAAATAATAGAAATAGCATGTAAAAATGATAAAACATATATATTAGCAATTGGAGCACTTACAAATGTGGCATTAGCAATAAGAAAAACTCCTGAAATCGTAAATAAAATAGAAATCGTTTGGCTTGGAGGCCATAGTCCGTTTTACATGAATAATAATGAGTTTAATTTTAGACAAGACGTACAAGCTGTTATAGATGTATTTTCATCGAATGCAAAATTAACGGTAATTCCTGCAAAAGGGGTTGCATCTAACTTGAGAATATCTATCTATGAATTAGAACATTATTTAAAAGGGAAAAGCGAATTATGTGATTATCTATGTAGTAGATTTTATAATGACGGAAGACATGGAATTCAAATTAGAAGACCAATATGGGATATTAGTGCAGTAGCATACTTAATCAATAAAGATTGGTTTGAGGAGAGAGTAGTAGATTGCCCAGAAATTAATAAAGACTTGAGTTATGAATTTAAGAGTAATGATAGAAAAATAAAGTTTGTAACTTATTTGAATTGTGATAAAATATATGAGGATATGTTTAAAAAGTTATAAGCAAAGAGGAAAAACTTTAAATAAAATAATGGAAAAAATAGAAAGGATTGTAGAGTAAGGCATGAAATTAACTAGTAAGGAAGCAAGAAAAATGCTAGAAAATGAAAGAGGAAAAAAATCAAATGATCATTGGATAGAACATTCGATTTGTGTAGGTAATACTGCTGGAATAATTGCAAAAGCTTTAAAATTAGATGAAGACTATGCAAGAACATTAGGATATATACATGATATAGGAAAAGGAGTTGGCGTACCTCATAATCATGATATAAATGGATATAAATATATTAAAGAATTAGGATATGATGACGAATACGCTAATGTTTGTTTAACACATTCTTACCTTAACAATGATGTTAACTGCACAGCAGGTGGATATCCAAGAGATATACCATTTAGGACAGAGTTTATAAAGAATCACGAATATACAATATATGAGAAGATAATAAACTTATGTGATTTAATGTGTACTAAAGTAAACATGACACTTGAAAAAAGATTAATAGAAATAATGCTAAGAAAGGGAGTTTACGAAAATACAGTATATCTTATAACAGAAGCACAGAAATTAAAGAAAGAGATAGATGATATGCTAGGATTTAATGTATATGAATTATTTCCAGAAATAAAAGATAATTTGTAAAATGCAGTATTATTAATAGGAGGTAAAAATATGCTAGCAAACAAGTTAAATTATGGAGATACAATTGGAGTAGTAGGTGTAGCAAATAGTTTAGACACAGAAAAAATGAAAGAATGCTTTTTTAAAGCTGAAAAATTTTTACAAAGAAAAGGATTTAAAATAAAGAGAGGAAAATATGTACTAGAAGATTTTTATGGCTCTGCAGGAACTAGGGAGCAAAAAGCAGAAGATTTTATAAATATGTTTTTAGATAAAGAAGTAAAAGCAATAATATGTTTAGATGGTGGAGAAACTTGTAATACATTTATTGATTTATTAGATTTTAATGTAATAAAAGAAAATCCTAAAATAATTATGGGATATAGTGATATTACGGTGTTACTTCAAATGTTATACGAAAAAGTAGGATTGGTAGGATTTCATGGGTACAATTTTATAAATTTTGGCGAATCGGAAGCGGAAGAAAGGTTTAAAGAATTTGAAAGTGTATTTGTAAATAAAAAATTATCTAGATTTATTAAAGGTGAAAAGAAATTTATTAGAAATGGAAATGCTGCTGGAAAATCAATGGGAACGAATTTAGCTACTATGATGTATTTAATTGGAACGGAATATTTACCAGATATGCAAGATAAAATTTTATTTATGGAAAGTTTAAGAACATCACCAAATGAATGTCAAAGAAGATTTGCTCATTTGAAACAACTTGGAATATTTGATAAAGTTAATGGAATTGTAATTGGCTATAATTTTGATTTACAAAAAAACGGAAATACATATCCTCAAATGGAAGATATATTGATGGAATATACAAAAGAATATAGTTTTCCAATTATTAAATGTGATGATTTTGGACACAAAATAACTAATTGTATAATTCCAATTGGATGTGAAACAGTTATAAATAGTGCAGATAAAAAAGTAGATATTGTTGAAGAATTTTTAAATTAATAGTATTTTATAAATAAAATCTTTAGAATAAAGAAATTTAGGAGATGATGTAAAGTGAATACTGCAATAGGACTTTTGATACCATTTCTAGGAACTACACTTGGAGCAGCAATGGTGTTTTTCATGAAAAAAGAAATAAATAAAAAGCTAGAAAGATTATTATTAGGATTTGCAGCAGGAGTGATGATTGCAGCATCTATGTGGTCATTACTTATTCCAGCTATGGATATGGCAGAAGAGCAAGGAGAAATAGCCTGGCTTCCAGCTGCAATAGGATTTAGTTTAGGAATATTTTTCTTACTTGCTTTAGACCATCTAATTCCCCATTTGCATTTACGAAAAGATAAACCAGAGGGAATAAAAGCTAAATTAAAAAATTCTACAATGATGGTATTGGCAGTAACACTTCACAATATACCAGAGGGAATGGCTGCAGGAGTAGTATTTGCTGGAGCAATGACACAAAATTCAGGAATTACTCTTGCAGGTGCATTGGCATTAGCAATAGGAATTGCAATTCAAAACTTTCCAGAAGGTGCAATTATATCAATGCCTCTAAGAGCAGAAGGTGTATCAAAGCCAAAAGCTTTTTTATATGGTATGTTATCAGGAATAGTAGAGCCAATAGGAGCAATTATAACTATACTTATTACAAGTACAGTATTGCCAGTACTTCCATATATATTAGCATTTGCAGCAGGTGCAATGATTTATGTGGTTGTGGAAGAATTAATTCCAGAAGCACAAGAAGGCGAGCATTCTGATATTGGCACAATTGGAGTAGCTATAGGATTTGTACTTATGATGGTTTTAGATGTGGCATTGGGATAGAAGTGAATTAATAAAAAGGAGAAAATCATGGCGTTAATAGAAGTAGAAAATTTAGTAAAAACATATAAAATAATGCAAAAGCAAGATGGATTAATCGGATATTTCAAAAACTTGATAAGGCCAAAGTACAAGGAACTTACAGCAGTAAAAGGTATAAATTTCAGCATAGAAGAGGGAGAATTAGTCGGTTACATAGGAGAAAAT
>CAMOBD010000049.1 GCA_946578345.1 uncultured Clostridium sp. | reverse complement strand
AGATTATAGAATTCATATATTTCATCTGGCGTCTTACCATAATTATCAGCTTTGTTGCACACTAATATTACAGGCTTTTTAGATTTTTTTAGCATCAAAGCTATGTCACTATCTGCTGCTGTAACACCTTGCTTAATATCTGTCACAAACACAATTACATCAGCCATAGCTATTGCTAAATTTGCCTGTTCCCTCATTTGAGAAAGAATTACATCATCTGATTCTGGCTCAATACCACCTGTATCAACTAATGTAAAGTTTCTACCTCTCCAATTTGCTTCTGCATATACTCTATCACGAGTAACTCCAGGAGTATCTTCTACTATTGAAATTCTTTTTCCCACTATATAATTAAAAAATGTTGACTTTCCAACATTTGGTCTTCCTACAATTGCTACTGTTGGTTTGCTCATTTTTTCACCTCTCTCTTTTCTACAAAAACATAGCCATATAAAGAGGATAATTCCTTACTATGTCATTTCCACTTATATTTTTTGCACTCAATTTAATTCCTTGCTCCACTTTCCAGTTTTGTATGATATTTGTCATTGATTTAGCTCTTGTGTTCTCTGCTGATTTAACTTCTACTGCAGTAGCTTTTCCCTTATATCTTATAATAAAGTCCATTTCTAATCTATTTCTATATTCAAAATAGTATAATTTCTTACCAAGTTTTGTAAAAATTTCTGCTATGATATTTTCAAAAATTGCTCCCTTATATATCCCCAAATTCCCATCAATTATATCTTTTTGTGAGCCTTCTTCTAACATAGAAACTAGTAATCCAGTGTCATTCATATAAATTTTAAACTGGTCATTTATACTATTTCCTTCAAGTGGTAACTCTGGTCTACTAAGATTATAGCAATAATTAACTATACCTGCATCATGTAGCCACATTAGACTTCCCCCAAATTTTCTTGATGTTCCTTTAGGCTCCACTAAGCTATATTGAAATTTTTTGTAATCTTTTGAAAGTTGTTTAGGAATAGATAAAAAGCATTCTCTTGCCTTTGCTTTTTCTGTTTCATTCGCATATTTTGCAATATCGTCCAAATAATTATCTATAATATCTCTTTGTATTTTCAATACATTGACAAAATTATGTGTTTCTATAAATTCTGAAACAACTCTTGGCATTCCTCCGACTACTATATATTCTTTAAATAATTCCATCATTCTATCATGCATAGCTTTTGGAACTTCTTCATTCTTTTCAAAATATTCTTTAATATATCCTATTGCTTGCTCTGAAGTTCCATTTGCCCAAAGGAATTCTTCAAAATCAAGAGAATACATCTCTAAATTTTCTACATATCCGACCGGAAAAGAAGGAACTTCTTTATAATTTATTCCTAACAATGAACCTGAAGCAATAACATCAAATCTTTTATCCATCGATAGGAACTTAAGTGCTGTTCTTGCTCTAGGACAATTTTGTATTTCATCTAAAAATATTATTGTCTCGTTTGGCACAAGGTTAACATTTGGGATATTAACAGTTATTTGCTTTATTATTGTTTCTGGATCTAAATCCCCTTTAAATATATCCTTATATGATGGCATTTCGTCAAAATTCATATATACATAATTCTTATAATTTTCTCTAGCAAATTTGTCAATTATGTAAGTTTTTCCTACTTGTCTAGCGCCTTTGATAACAAGACACATTTTGTTCTCTTTATTTTTCCATTCAATTAGTTTTTTCTCGATTTTTCTTCTTAACATAATCATCACCGTTATTAATATTATCATAAAATTTATATACAGTCAATATTTTTTGCATATTTTCACCGCGAACTTTGTGTGCCTTATGCATATTTTCGCCCCGAACTTTGTGTGCTTCATGCATATTTTCGCCACATATTAATATCGAGAAGACAATACAGTGGTAAATGGTAACTATTTTTTTCGCTTGCGTTCAATAACTCTGCTCACAATCAGTCCTGCAACCACTCCCACAAGTGTCACAGCAGACAAAATATATGTCACTTTCATAAGCATTGTTCCTGTATATTTTACAGTCACTCTTTCTGCAGTCTCTGGTACATTAATTGCTACAAATCCATTATCTGACTCAAATGTTTCTGCTTTTTCAGTTTGTCCACCTTGTTCGGTAACTCCTACATCATAACCTAAGTAATATATATATGGTAATTCTATTATTGTATTAGCCTCCACATTAGAAATATCAAATGTCATATTAGTTCCATCTTTTTCTTCATTTTCTATTGTAGCATTTCCGTTTAATATATATGCTCTGTCTTCTCTAGTTTTTATATAGTCCAAATTTGCAAATGCCTTGCTTGGCAAATATTCAAATGTTGCACATCCGGCATGAACTCTTCCTGTATTTTCATTTACTTCAACTGCTGGCCATAGCTTATCTTCTGACCACTCTTTTTCATAGCTCAAATTTTTCTTATATGGTACAACTAAAAGTACAATAAGCAAACTAAGTACAAGTACATCTCTTAATTTAAAGTTTTTTATTACAAGCGAATAATTTATTGCTACTACAAATGCAAAGAAGAATGATGAAAACTCTAATAATCTAAATGTAAATTGTATCATTTTTAGCACTGCTGGCATTTTCTCAAATGGGAAAAATCTTAATGATAATATTATACATATAGCACCTGAAGCTAATGCGAACCAATATAGCCTTTTATACTCTTTCCCCATTTGCTTATATGTTAGTAGTGTAAGCACAAGACCTATTAGTGTAACTAATCCTATCTCAAATATAAGATTTCCTGATCTTGTATAAATTATGTCAATCAAATCAACTTTATTACGTATAAGTTCTTCTGTTCTCTCCATTCTCCCATCTTGGAATACTTCATAATCTGTATCCATGCGGTGTTCTAGCATTGGTAATAAATAAAAACTTGTGAGAAGTAAAATAAGTAATATGTTTATTCCAAGCATTTTCAGTACTTGCTTGTCTTTTAGTTTTTTGATGTTTACTAATAAATATATAAAGCAAAAGATTGCTGTATACATGGCTATAACTATATGAGAAAGGATTAGTCCTACTGTCCCCAAAGTGAGCATTAAACTTTTCCTTGTACTTTTCTCTTCGCTATTAAAAATATTGTACATTCCATGAAATACAATAGGCAGAAATATAAACGATGCAAGCTCAGAAATTGCTGTTCTCATGTACATATCTGTTAATCTGTATGGTGCAAAAATGTATATAATGCTCGCAAGTAAAGCCGCATATCTATTTTTTGTAACTTTTTTAACAAATGTATACATTGCAATTCCAGAAAGAAAACTGCATAGCAACATAAATAGTTTTAGCATTAGTTCAAATGAATTTGTAAAAATGCTAAAAATTAATGGAATATATGCTGTAAATGGGCTATAGAAAATATTCCACGAATATCCAAACCCATTACAAAAATTTGACATAATAACAGATGGGAATTCTCCCTCTGTTATAGTTTGATATGTTCCAATAAGCCTTGCTATATGCTGTACTCCATCATCCCTATATATATCTAAATTATTGCTTGATAACGGGATTGATACAATTAATGAGAAGATTAGTATTATTACTATATCGGCAATTTTTTTCTTCATATGTTTTTTAATTGTTGTTTTATTGGCTAACGTTTGTGGATACACCCTAAGAAATATGTATGTTGTAAATGTTTGTTTTCGGCCCCCAACTGCGTAACAGTCTGTAAGACAAATTACATTGGATATCTATTCTTTCTACTTTGAATAAAAAACAAGTTTTTTATTCAAGAGTAATTTCTCTACAGACTGTAACTTGTCGGTCCCCACCTTAAGCACTCAAACAAAATTTAAAACATACATATTTCTTAGATTAAAGTTTATATACTAACTTAAGTTCCTTAAGCCAATAAAACAACAATTACTTACCTCCTAATTTGAGTTTTCTTCTATAATATATTATGTAAACCACAAATCCAATAACTGCAATTGGTGAAATAATGTATGATACTTTGTCTAGTGTAGTTGCTGTATAATCTACTGTAATTTTTCCTTCTGATACATCCTCTGGTATAGTCACTTTTAAAAATCCATACTCAGATTCAGTAGTCTCTAGTATTACTTCTTGATTATTATACTCAAGTTTTACTGTATATCCAGGATAGAACAAAAATGGAAGTTCTAATTCTGTCCCACTGGTTGCACCCTTTATATCTATATCTAAATGTAATGCATCTTTGTCTTCATTTTCTATAGTTGCCTCGCCCGAAATCACTACAGTATTATCTTCTCTGTCTTTCAAATATTTATATTGTTGCACTAATGCTTTGGCTGGCATGTAATCCCTATTAACATGGAAGTAATTAATTTTCGGATTTTCTATTGAATTCTGTTCATATTTTTCGTCTACTGTAACATCATCTACTTTATATGCTGCTAATTCTTTTACTGTAAATGCCATTAATATAACAAATACAAGTATATACGCTGTATTTCTAAGCCATTCTTTTTTCATGTTTGTAATCAGATAATATACATTCATTGCACAAACTGGTGTAAAGAACATCAGTGCAAATCCAAGCATTCTCCATGGATATTGCAATGTGCATAAAATATCTGGCATAATACCCCATGGGAATAAATTTGTACACATTATTAATGATATTAAACCAAAAATTACAAATGTAATATAAAAATCTCTATGTTTATTTTCTATATTTCTGTATGCTAATACTCCCGAAAATAGCATTGCTAAAAATGGTATACCTACTACAAATGAAACTCCGTTTTCTTCGCCTTTGTCTTTCAAAAGTTGCCATAATTCTATTGTATTATTCGCTGCATATTCTCCACTTGTTTTTATAATCTCTGGTGTGAATATTGCATATTGTGCTTGCAATTTAAACTCAAGCATTGGAAGTAAGAACAATGCTGACATTAATAAAATAAACGCTACATTTATAATGCATTTTATAATTACATCTTTCTTGAAAAAGTCTTTATAATTAAATAGCACATATATTAAACAGAAAATCGCAGTATATTCAGTTGAAATAGTATGTGATAACAATAATCCTGTAGCACCAATTGCTATATAATAATGCCTCTTTTTATCTCCATGTAGTAAATTGTATAATCCCTGAAACACTATTGGCATAAACACAAATGCAGTAAATTCACCTATTGCATATCTGTTATATATATCCTCTAACTTGTATGGTAAAGTCATATATATAATTGCCGAAAAGAAAGCAATACCTTTCTTTTTAGTAACTTCATTCATAAAGTTATACATAAATATTCCAGAAAGCACTGTAGTAAGTGCTCCAAATATTTTAAGGCCATTAAAGAATGAACCCGAGATAAGTCCTAAGATATATGGTACATACGCCACAATAGTAGGATAAAATGCGGTCATACTATAGCCCCAATCATTGCAAAAATATGGCGCTACTAAAAAAGGAAAAGCCCCTTTCTCCATTGCATTATCTATACCTATTAATCTAAGCATGTGTAGCCATCCATCATCGCTATTCCTTACCTGCACCCAAAAGAATGGGATTGATATAAGTAGCCCTATTATAATGATAATGGCATAATGAATACTTCTTTTGTTTTTTATAGCATCAATTAGTTTTTTCAAATTTGTTTTCATTTTTATTTCCTTGTTTAATTTATTTAGATTTTTTAATACAGGATTTACCTATAAACCTTTTCTTCCATGCTATATCACTAGTTGGAAAAGAATTAATATGTAATCTTTCCATTTAATAAGTCATCATTTTCGACCCATTCTTGAACATCTATAACTTGATATCCCTGCTCACTAACATCTCTTACAATTACTTTCTCTATACCAGCATTTATAATTAATTTTCTGCACATCTGACAGCACCCAGGATTTTCCTCATAATTTCCTGTTTCAGTCCTGTATTGTACCAAATACAAAGTAGCACCAATCATATCTTTCCTAGAACAACTTATAATAGCATTCATCTCAGCATGAACACTCCTGCATGCATCATAACCAGCATGTCTTACATCAGGAAAAAACTTCTTTTTTGAGCAATAACCTAAATCAATGCAATTTTGTCTTCCTCTTGGTGCACCACTATATCCAGTTGAAACAATTTCATCATTATTTACAATTACAGTACCAGACTTTTTCCTAAGGCAAGTACTTCTTTGTGCCACAGTCTCTGCTATATTTAAATAATAGTTTATTTTATCTATTCTTTGCTCCATTTTATGTTCCCTTTCTGTGCAGTTTGGGACAGACCCCAATTGCAACACTCAAACTAAACAATCTGCATTTTGCATTCTTTCCCTTTAAATGCAAATACCATTTTAGTTATATTATTAAATCCTCTTTCACGCAAATTGCTCTCGTAGTCTTTTTCTTCTATTTGTTTTTTAGCATTTTCTATTACATCTTCTATAGTACTTTCTTTCATATTATTTGCCACTTTGAATTCTATTATAAAGCTGTTTTTTGTTTTATCTTGTGGCTCTAGCATTATGTCATATCTTCCCATTCCAGACTCTCTATTTGAATTTACATAGTAGCTATCCTTTAATCCTACTAGCATTCCTAGCACAAATGCATGGTAGAAGTTCTCTGCTGTATTTTCTCCTACATCCATATAACTAAACATTTCTTCTACTAGCTTTCTAAATTTTATCTCAAACTCGTCTAATTTTAGTTCTACTAAATCTTTTAGAATGCTATTTAAGTCGTTTCCTATTACTTTATTTGCAAACCATTCTTCCACTATATTTTCAAACAATAATTTTATTTCATAATTAGGAAGTTTTACTTTATATATTCCTCTTGCCAAATCTACTATTTCATCTACTTTTAAATATCCTGTTCCTAGCATCAAGCCCCAGATGTTGTTCTCGTTTTCTTCTATTCCATTTATTATTGTTTCCAAATCTATTGGTACTTCTATTGCCTCTCCTTTTAATAATCTCTCCATTTTTTCTTTTACTGTTGTCGATTTTTTTATTGTCATTTTTATCAAATCATTTGAACTCGTATTCACCCAGTATGGCTTTAATTGTTTATCTGTCAAATAATTCAATATACTCCATGGATTGTATATTCCTTCTACATTTCCTATTCTATACCCATCATACCATTTTTTTATTTTTTCTTTATTATCCTCCACATTAAAATCTTCTATTACTTTATCTATTTCTTCTGATGTTATTCCAAAATCATCTGCAAACTCATTATCTAACATAGTAAACACTTTGAAGTTATTTGCTCCGCTAAAAATGCTTTCTTTTGCTACTCTGCTTACTCCTGTTAATACTGTTTTCCCTAAATATGGATTATCTTTAAATGTTGTGGCATAAAAATTTTTTAAAAACTTTATAGCTTGCTCGTAATACCCTTCTACATATGCTGCCTGAATTGGTACATCGTACTCATCTATAAAGAGCATTACTGGTTTATTATGATGTCTATATAGGTATCCACTAAGCTCTTTTATACTTTTTACTACTGCATCTTCATCTTCTCTTATATATAATATATCATTTATTCTATCTTTTTCAAATTGATATATTTTGTCACTATCTAACAGATACATATGTTCTCTGTATGCATCTAAAACTGCCGATTTAAATCCTGTTATCATACGTTCATAACTTGGCACATTTACATCTTTTAATGTCATATATATACATGGATACGCTCCCAATTTTGATGTATACTTTTCTCCTTGCTCCATTATCTTTAGTCCATCAAATATCTCTCTCGAGTCTTTTATATCACAGTCAAAAAAGTATCTTAGCATACTCATATTTAATGTTTTACCGAATCTACGTGGACGTGTTATTAGTGCTACTTCACTTGCATTATCAATTATATCCTTTATATACATAGATTTATCGATATAATAATAATTCAATGTTCTTAGCTTTCTAAAATCACTTGTGCCTATCCCTATTCCGTTCCATTCCATAACTTTAATCACTACCTTTCTTTTTTATTTTATCTAGTGCACTACCAGTTTATATATAAGCTCTATTATCATATCTATCTGTCCTTATTTTCTTTACGTTACTATTGTACCACATATATTTCTCTTTTGCTATATGTTAGAAGAAAAAATAGCAACAAATTAAGCATACACCTTGCTATCGATGTATGCTTTTGCTACCGTACTTCGTTTCGGTAGCCGTATGTTCGAATACAACTACCTTTTTGTATTTATTTACATAATTCGTTTACTGTTCTATCTATCAGCTTACAGACCTACTTTATATATAACGCTGGACGAGACGAATTGTAGCTGCCGGAACTGTGCGGACCGCTTTCGTAGCGGGCTGAAGCTGGATTACTAGAGCCCGAAGAGGAGTAATCACCGACCACGATTAACACGAAGGTTGATGTAGCGCGCCTCTTGTGTCAATTCATAACAGTTTCCAGCTAGATCATAGATATTATTTGCTTGCCAATATTCACTACTTCCTGCTGGTAATACACCTGTTCCAACAAGTGCTTCATATCTCTCATTTCCTTCTTCATATCCATTTGCTGTGTTATAATCACTATAATTTCCCCAACTACTTGAATCTACATTTACTAAATCACTACTCATTCCCGTATCTACTAACCAATCCATTACTTCATCCCATTGGTTTCCATATATCATTTCACTTTGTGCTCCATATTCATCTCCTGTTACTACGTTTGTACACGCTTTCTTTAAATTATACCAATTTTGATTTGTTAATACTGCTTGCTCCTTTTGCACTGTTGGAACTTCTACACTTCCTGTTAACTCATATCTTCCTATATAAAATCCATCATATTGCTCTATACTTGCATATGTTGCTGCATATTCTGCTACCATCGCTTCTGCCATTGCTTGCGTACTTTCATATCCTAATATGTCTTGATAATAACTTGAACTTGCATCATAACTTGTTCCCTTACTTCCTACAACCAAATCTGGTTCCCTTACACTTGTACTACTTGGTGTTCCAGCTGTATAACCCTCTCCACTTCTTATCCTTAATTTACTATACACATTTGTTGTTGTTGTTACTCCAGTTAACTTCGTTCCACTTGCACTTTGATACATCTCATTTAGACTTGTATTATCTACTGGTATCCAAACAAACTGATTTCCTTTATCGTCTTGTATTACTGCACCTTCATCTATTTCACTTGCTGAATCTTCTGCTACTTTAAAGCCTCCTGGAACCCAAATTATATCCCCACTATCATCTTCTAAATCTGTAGTTTTATCAAATCTTGTTCCCTCATCCCTTGCTTTTGCCAACTCACTTCTCGTATCTGGCGGTGGTATTTCACTATCCTCTGCCATTATATTTGAATATTCATCTAACAATCCACTCATTTTATCATTTTCTGTATTTACAAAATCTTCTGCATCTTGTTTGGTTTTCTTCGCTGTATTTATAAGTCCATTATCTCCAAACACTGTACTTATTGTTATTGTTGATAATATTATAATGATTATTATTGTGATTACTAGTGCTACTAATGTTATACCATTATTTTGCTCTTTTATTTTTTTACATGTATTCTTTATAAACATATCCTTATCTCCTTTACAATTTATATTTCTCCTCAATTTATGTCCTTTGATTTTTCGTTACAAAAAGGATAGACTTTCTCTCAAAAGCTTTATTCGCTTTTTCATTTTTAGAAAATCTATCCTTGTTATTCCTATATATTCAATTAATTTTTTTGCATCAAAATCAAAGCCTATTTTTACTAGTCTCTTGCTCTCTCTCTCTCTCTCTCTTACAACCTCAACGATTTCGTGTGTTTTATTCTTTAACATTTGTAATTTTTCCTTTCTCTTTCATTTGTACTATAAGTGTAATTTAATTCTATACTAATAGCGTTCTCTTTTCAATACTTTTTTCAAAATGTCACACAAATGTAATATTTCTGTAACATTTTTGTAATATGTCACAAAATGGCCTGTCCCTTTTGTGACATAAAAAAAGAGTAGCACCATATTGCTACTTTCTCATTAATCAGCTTGTTTAGCCACTACTTCTTTTCCATCATAGTATCCACATGTTGGGCATACTGTATGTTGTCTTATTAATTCATGACAATGTGAACATTCAACTAAATTTTGGTTTTCTAATTTCCATGTTGATCTTTTTAAATGTGTTCTTGCTTTTGACCATCTTCTTTTTGGTTGTGCCATATTTATTCCCTCCCTTTGAAATTATCTATTGTATATGTATTTTCATACTTTTCTAAAAATTGATACTATATGATTATACTAATTTTTAGCACATTTGTCAAGAATTACTGGTTACTTTTTTCAACTTTTGTACATATACTAATTTAGATGATAATTTATGAGAACTTATGGTCTGTCCCAATTTTCTCAAAAATGAGAATTTAGGGACTGTCCCCAATTTCTCATTTGAGGAGGATTTTCATGTGTGGTTTTGTTGGTATTATGAATTTGAAGAGAAATTTGAATTCTGAAAAAAACGTTTTAATTTCTATGAATGATACTCTAAAGAAAAGAGGTCCAGATGAATGTGGTTATTATACAGATGAAAATATTTTATTGGCTCACAGAAGACTTATTGTAATTGACCCAGACGGTGGCAAGCAACCAATGACTTTTCATTATAACGGTAATAAGTATGTTATTGTGTATAATGGACAAATATACAATACAGAAGAACTACGAGAAGATTTAAAATCACATGGTTTTGATTTTGAAGGACATTCTGATACTGAGGTTTTACTTAAGGCATATGTTTTTTACAAAGAAGAGGTTGTAAATAAACTTAATGGTATTTTTGCATTTGCTGTATGGGATGAGAAAAATAAATCGCTATTCTTAGCACGTGACCATTTTGGTGTAAAGCCTTTATATTATAGCTACATAAACAATTCTTTTGTTTTTGCTTCTGAGGTAAAAGCTATTTTGCAGTATCCTGATATCAAGCCAGAATTAGATGAGCAAGGTATTTGTGAAATGTTTGGAATTGGTCCTGCTCACACAAATGGAATTACAGCATTTAAGAATATTTATGAGCTAAAGCCTGCTAACTGCATGGTGTTTAACGAAAATGGCATACACATAAAAAGGTATTGGAAATTAAAAAGTAAGCCACATACAGATAATTTTGAGCAAACCTGTGAGAAAGTGCAATACTTATTAGAAGATTCGATTAAAAGACAGCTTGTATCAGATGTACCATTATGTACATTTCTATCTGGTGGATTGGACTCAAGTATAATCTCATTATATGCTTCTGAATATTGTAAAGAACATGATTTGCCACCACTTAACACTTATTCAGTTGATTATATTGATAATGATAAGAACTTCCAAAAGACTGATTTTCAACCAAATTCAGATAACTACTATATTAATTTAATGCAAAGTAAACTGAATACTAACCATCATACCGTGATGCTCGATACTCCTGAACTCGCCAAAGCTTTAGAAGATGCAATGATTGCAAGAGATTTCCCTGGTATGGCTGATGTAGACTCTTCTTTGCTCTTATTCTGTAAAAATGTGAAAAATGATGCAACAGTTACTTTGACAGGCGAATGTGCAGATGAAATCTTTGGAGGATACCCTTGGTTCTTTAGAGAAGATGCTTTAAATAGTGGTACTTTCCCTTGGTCTATAGCAATCTCTGAAAGGCAACAACTGCTAAATCCTGAGATAGCTAAAAAAGTAAATTTGAAAGAATATATAGATTATAGGTACAACGAAAGTTTGGAAGATGTAGAAATATTAGATACTGATACAGATGAAACTAAAGAAAAAAGAAAAATATCTCACCTTACTTTAAACTGGTTTATGCAAACACTTTTAGACAGGTCAGATAGAATGGGTATGCACAATGGATTCGAGATAAGAGTACCTTTCTGCGATTACCGCTTGGCAGAATATGTATGGAACATTCCTTGGGAAACAAAAGCTCTAAACGGCAGAGAAAAAGGCTTACTTCGTTACATCATGAAAGATAAACTTCCAGCAGAAATAGTAGATAGAAAAAAGAGTCCATACCCTAAGACATGGAATCCAACATATTTAAAAGCTGTAAAAGAAATGTTATCTAAAATAATGGAAGATAAAAACGCACCTATCAATAGTTTGCTAAACAGAGAATATATTATGCAAATATTAGAGACAGATGGTAAAGCATTTACTAGACCTTGGTTTGGTCAATTAATGACAGGTCCACAACTTATGGCATATTTGTGCCAAGTGAACATGTGGCTTGAGAGATATCAGCCAAAGATTGAGTTGTAAATTGTAAAAAGGTCGCAATTAGCGACCTTACGTTTTTTAATCTTTGACAATTACATTCCTCGCCTCTTCAAAACTTGCTCTTCTTTCTCTGGCATTTTGCTTAATTTTCTCGTCAATTTTTGAATTTAATTCGGCAATATCTGACCGGCTGATAGTCATAACAATTTTTCTCGAGTGGGGTTTTACGGAGCTTGCTGGTCTAGCCAAGCGTTTGACTCTTTCATCAATAGATTTATTCATGATTTTTCCTCCTTGTCAATTGACTTTCTAACTTAATTTTGCTTGTTGTCATCTATTTAAACTGCTCTTAAATTAGAACAGGATTTTTCAAAAGAATATATTTATATATTAACATATTCTAGTAAAATTTTCAATTTAATTTACTTCATTTTTTGGATCTCCGTTTTGAGCTATTAAATAACACGCATATCTTGTAAGCATGTAGTCTTGTATTTGTCTCTTCGCTCCTTTGGCTAATTTGACCATTTTTGTGACCTCACGAAAATGAGTTCTTACGCTTATACCAGCACTTTCGCGGTCATTTTTCTCTCCCAATTACCACAAACCTTCCATCCTCGGTATGATATGAACATGTAACAAGAGTAATTAGCTGGTCACCATACTCTGCTGTTTTTCCTATATCGTACAATGATGCCTCTTTTGCATTTTTTACAAATTCGTTGTATTCTTCTTCATTTTCTGCATTTACAAAATCATAATATCTAAATACATTTTGTTCTGATTTATAGAAAACTCGTGACTTGAATGCAGAAATAATCTCGTATTCCTTATCTTCATTTTGAGTAGTAAATCGTATTACTGGATGTTCTTTATAAAACTCTTCATCTGCAAATTTTAGCAAATTCTGAAACATTTGTCCATTCATTATATTATGTCCATAAATTAATAAATTTGTACTGGGTAAATCCCAATCATAATCTTTCGTCAAAAATATTGAGCCTTTTTGACTCGTTTCTTTTTTATAATTATGTGTTAAGTAATATTCATTATCTTCACCTTGCAATACTGGATAATTTATATTTGTATCTTCTATTTCAATCCATCCAACAATATCCTCATTCTTCTCTTGTAATTTTTCTACTTTAAGCATTCTTTCTGTAACTACATTTTCTCCTTGTTCTTCATTCTCTTGATTATCTACATTTCCATCATTTAGAGTACTGATTTGATTATTTT
>CAMOBD010000048.1 GCA_946578345.1 uncultured Clostridium sp. | reverse complement strand
TCTCTCTCTTACAGCCTCAACGGTTTTATTTATTACATTTTTCATCATTTTGTTTGTTCTCCTTCTTCTTTTGGCTATATATTTTGCCTGTTCATCACTATCTTATTTCAAACTAATAAAACATTAATAATATATTTTTATTTTATACTATTAGTGTCTTTTTTTCAATACTTTTTATTATTTTTAATATATCGGTGATTAAAAAATTTCAATCCGCATATAATATATGTGAGCATTTTTTCATTACGAAAAAATTCCGTAAACGGAAAAAATTCGTAATAGATTTGTCTAATATAAAAACTCTAGCTTTGACACTAGAGTTTTTGTTTTTATTCAACTTCTACTTTCCATAGTCCATGTTTATTGCAATATGCATAAAGTGTTGCTCCTTTTAGGTATGGAAATCTTGCTTCTGCATCTTGCTCTGGATATAGTTTTACAGTGTATTCTTTATTTTCTTTTACTAATGCAATCCATTCTATAAAATGTTCTTTTTCCATTACATGATTTACTTTTACGACTAATTCATTATCTACAACTTCATATGTTGGAACATGTTTTTCTACTGCTGCATCTACTGAGTTTGGTACCATTACTTGCATTGGCTCTCCACAGCATACTATTCCGCAACCTTCGCAATTGCAATCTTCTATTACTTTTACTATAGCTCCACATTTATTGCATTTTTTAATAACTAATTCATTTTTCATTTTCATTACCTCCATTTTTAATTTTAAAAAAATTATATCATGGCTTTAGAGTAATTGCAAATAATTTTTTGTTATTTTCAAATGGAGCTTACCTATACAATTTCTCCCAAAATCATATAAGTAAGCTCCATTTGAATTTTTAACCTATGAATTGCTTGCCAGTAGTTTCGATAATTGATTATCATGAGTCTTTGAAATTTCTTCCAAATTTGAAATTTTCATAGAATTTAATTCTACATTTTCTTCTAATGAATTATGTCTAATCTCTAAGTCTGTAGTTTTCTCGATGTTTATTTTATAACCATCAAATAATGCTGGCAATTCTCTTGAGACTTTATCTTCAATAATTAACAAACTTCTATGTAACGTTTCATATCTTTCATCTTGCTTTCTTGTCATTTCTCTAAGAAGCATGTAAACATTTTCTAGTTCTCTAGTTAATCCTGCATCACTTTTCTCGAGTTTTTCGAGTTTTTCATCATGATACTCTAGTTTTGCGTTAATCTTCTTAAATTCCTCATCATGATCCTCTAGTTTTGCGTTAATTTTCTTAAATTCCCCATCATGATCCTCTAGTTTTGCGTTAATTTTCTTAAATTCCTCACTGTGTTCGTCTAACTTGGTTAAAACTGTGTTCATAAACTGTTCTGTCATTTTCTCGCCTCCTCTCTTGTTAATATTATGGTATATATTTTACCATATCGTACTTTAAATATCAATACTTACTTGAAATTTTTACACAGTAACCCTATCTTTTATTTCCTCATATTTCGCATCTCCAATACCCTTTACATTCTGTAACTCTTCTATGGTTTTGAAGTTGCCATTTTCTTCTCTATAATCAATAATCTTTTGTGCTATTGATGGACCAATACCTGGCAAGCTATCTAATTCACTTTGATTTGCTGTATTTATATTCACTTTCGAATCCTCCTTGCTTGAATTTGAAGTATTATTTTCTTCTGTATCATTATTTCCACTATTTCCTGTAATATACTGTGAAATCTTTTCATTTTTATTTGGCACATAAATCTTTTGTCCATCTTGTAATACATATGCTAAATTTATTTGTGATAAATCTGCATTTTCTGTTTCTCCTCCTGCTTTTTCTATTGCATCTGCTACTCTTGAGCCTTCTTTTAAATAAATTAATCCCTGTTTTTTTACTTCACCTGTTATATGCACTGCAATCTCTACTACTTCTTCTGTAACCTGATTTGTATTATCTATATCATTGTCATCATCTGTAACATTTGTATTATCTGCACTTTGCATGCTATTTTCCTGCTCGCTTTCCACATTTTTTCCACTATCTACTAAAGCATCATTCTCCAAATCCAACGTGCTGTAGTTATTACTATTTCCTGCTAAAATGTAAATTACAAATCCTATTGCTAAAGCTACTAACAAAACTATTGAAATTATTATTTTTTTCTTATTATCTAAAATCATTAAAATCTCCTCCTTTTTTCCAAAAACATATTGAAATTTTCCTAATTTTAATATATAGTTATATATATTTTATAAAAGTTGTTTTCTTTTTTACAGAAATGGGGGTTCTTATGAAACAACTACGAAAGATAATTATTTTTACTTTAATTTTTATTATGATGATTTTGCCAATTACGATATTGGCTGCAGATATAAATACAGATGATTACAATCCTGATAACATAACGACTAATTCACCGTCAGTAATCTTAATGGATGCTAAAACAGGAAAAATTTTATATTCTAAAAATGCCTTTGAAAAGCGATTTCCAGCTAGTACTACAAAACTTATGACAGCTATTCTTACTTTAGAAAATTGTAAATTGACAGATGTAGCAACTGTTAGTCATAATGCAATTTATTCAATCCCGGTCGGATATTCTCATGCTAGCTTGCAAGAAGGCGAAGAGCTAACTATTGAGCAATTACTAAATGTATTGATGATTCCATCTGCAAACGATGCTGCTATTGTTCTTGCAGAACATATTGCAGGCTCTGTAGAAAAATTTGCAGATATGATGAACAATAAAGCTAAAGAACTTGGGTGTTTAAATACTCACTTCGTTAACCCTAATGGCGTTCATGATGATAATCATTATTCTACAGCATATGATATGGCTCTTATTGGTAAGTATGCAATGAAATTTGATGATATTATGCGAATAGCAAAAGTTAATCAATATACTTTGCCAAAAACAAATAAGTATAATAGAGAAGATAGAATATTTAATACTACAAATGGATTAGTTACTAAAAATGATGAATTTTATTATCCTCAAGCAACAGGTTTAAAAACAGGTTATACTGATAAATCAGGTTATTGTATTGTCACTACAGCCCAAAAGGGAGATGTAGAACTTTTAGAAGGTGTATTCGGAAGTGAAACAATCTCAGAAAGATATGAAGATTGTATAAAGCTTTTTGATTATGGTTTTGATAACTATTCTTACAAGAATTTAATTAATGCTGAGCAGCTTGTAGATACTGTAGAGATTGAAGGTGCTACTAAAGAGACTAAGTCTTTAGATGTTGTAGCTAAAGATGATATTAGTGTTCTTGTAAATAACAAGATTAGTGATGATGACATTACTAAAACTGTAGATATAAATGATAATTTAACGGCTCCTATTGAGCAAAATGCTGTTGTTGGTACGATTTCTTATGAGATAGATGGTGAAACATATTCTACTGATTTAATAGCTTTCAATTCTGTTGTAGCTTCAAATTTTGAGACAATTTTATTTAGAGCTTTACTTATATTTTTGATACTTTTTGTATTAGTACTAATTTTGAAAACTATCAATAGACCAAGAAAACCTAGAAATTCGAATTATAATTATGGAATAAAGCATTCAAAGAAATCTAAAAGAGTTAAATCAAAAAAAGGTGGTAGATATAAATTTACTGGATTAACTGAATTTTTATAAATTATTAAATATATCTTTTATGTTACTATTTAATAGCTTAAATGCATTCAAAGTCCGCGCAGGGATGTTCTAATTTAAATAAGCGAACGGAGCAGGGAGCTCCGTCGGGACGAAGTGAGTTTATTTAAATTAGAACTCCCGTTGCAGGACATAAATACTTTTAAAGCTATTAAATAGTAACTTTTTTTACATTACATAGTCTGTGCCTATTATAATTGTTACGTCAACAGTTTGGCTTTCGTCTCCTGAAGAAATATTTGAAGTTCCAAATATTTCTTCCAACTTACCTACATTACTTTCTGACAAATTGCTTCTATCTATTATTGTTGTATTACCTGTTGATGAAGTATTTCCTGATTGTACAACTTCAAATCCTTTAGCCTCTAGTTCAGCTGTTGCCTCATTTAGTTTACTTGAGCTTCCGCTTCCATTTAGTAATTCTACTTTTATTGTATCTGTTTCATTACTAATTTCTCCAGATGAAATGTTATTTCCATCTATTGTATTACCATCTGTTCCTTCTGTTTCTGTAACACCATAAAATAATTCATTTACTGTTTTTTCTACTTCTTCTTCATCTGGATTATATACTGCTACACCATTTGCATAGTCTGGTTCTCCTGGAAGTGTTGCTGTTTTCAAATTATCTGTATTGAATTCTAGCAAATATGGCACATAATCTTTTACAGCATTAAAGTCTAGATTTGTTTCAACATATTGCTCAGCTATATCTAAGAAATCAAATACCATATTAACATCCATTTTTTGGGCTGTTTGTTCTAATAAAGCTGTTAAAAATGCTCTTTGTGTCCTCATTCTTCCCAAGTCTTCTCCACCATATTCTGCTGGATAAGTTGATCCATCATTATTATGTCTAAAACGTACTACTTGCTCAGCCTTAGCTCCATCTAATAATTGATAACCTGCTTTAACATCAATATGCAAATCTTGTGAATACGCATCATACTTCATATCGATTGGTACTTCGAAATAAACTCCACCTATTTCATCAACTAATGCTCTTAATGCTGCAGTGTCTACTTTTAAATAATATTGTACATTTATTCCTGTAAGTTCTCTTACTTCTTTTATTGTATTTTCTGGTCCAGTTTGATATACTGCATTTATTTTATCCCATGCTGTTGCATTATTTTCATCATCACCAATAAATGTATCTCTTGGTATTGATAATAATGCTGCTTCTTGTGTTTTTGGATCATATGAAGCAAGCATTATAGTATCTGTTAAATTCTCACTCTGTCCTAAAAACAAACAATACAACTTATCTAGATTATTTACTGTATTTTCATCATGTCCTAGACCCGTTTTTAATATTCCTTGCAAGCCCCCTCCATTTTGATATACTTTATATGCAAAAACTGAACCTGCAATAATTATAATTAATAAAAGTATAAGCATTACCCTGACAAAAACTCTTTTTTTCTTTTTACCTGTTTTATTATCTGTCTTTTCTTTACTATGTCTAGTTTGTTTCTTAGTATTTGTACCCTTTGCTTTATTTTCTGTCTTCATCTTCCCCTTATTTTCATCTTTAGATTCACCCTTCAATTTTAACATTCCTTTCCCTTATGCATTTTATGTTTTCTATTATACTAAAATACTTCTCAGAATTCAACATTTTTTAGCATTTTTTAAGGAAAAAATAGAGCTATCACGAAAATAGCTCTACTTTAGAATATTATTTTTAACAATAAGTTGTTGTTGTACATCATACTTCCTACATATGATTCATCTATTGCACTTGCCAAGCTTCCATTAATCATTGGAGATACGAATGATATAATTGCAAGTAATACATATACAATTATTAGCCCTTCTAATATTCCATATATAATTCCACCTAGCTTATCGAATTGTTTTATAACCGGAAGTTTTGCAATTAATGCTGTTATAAATTTCAAGAAGATTAGTAAAATTCTTGCAACTATGAATAGCACGATCCATGTTCCTGCTTTTACTATTGTTATAGCGACTTCATTAGCTGTACTGTCTGCAATTGCCTCTTTTGCATCATCTGCAGCTCCTTCAACTTTTTGTCCTATGTAGTCTGTAATAGCTTGTGGCATGTTTTCCTCTTCATTTTGTCCGTTTCCTATTATCATTTCTCTTATAGATTGCTCTAGATTTTCATCAATTTGTGTATTTTCTATTATTAGGTTAGAAATTGGAATGAATAAAATGAATGCTATTACAATTGATAACACAAATGACAATATTTTTATTAACGACCCTGTAAGACCTCTTACATAACCTATTATTATGCACAATAGAAGTATAGCTAATATTACAATATCTACAATAATTGACATACATTTCACCCCCTTACCTGTTATTTTTTTTTAACTCATACTTATTTAATTATAAGTTTATTATCTCTACTCTGTCTTGATAAACAATTCCTGCTATTCCATTTCCTATGACAACATTTTGTACTTCTTGTGTTGAACTATAACTCTTTAATAGCCATCCACTTGTATTAATAAACTCTATTCCTTGACCCAAACTTACTGCTATTATATTATTAAAGCTATATATGTATTTTGCAGCACCTTCTACTGTATATACTGTTACTTTATCACTATTCACATCTCTAATTTCTAGAACTGTATTGGTATTAAACAGTCCATCATTTTCCTCTGTAGCTCTGTATACTGAATTTTCTAGATTTATATTTGCAAAATTTATATTTTTTCCTTTTTCATTTAGGTTTATAAGTGTATTGCTATTTTCACTCTGGATTACTGCTATTTCATCATCATACATACACACTATTTTGTCATTTCCATTGTATTCTATATTTAATATTAGTTTATTACTATCTGCTGTATATGTATATATTGTGTCTTCTGATGGTGTTTCCACAGATACTACTTTTATATTTGATTGAATCGTAGTACCAGACGTGTTTACTTCAGCAAAAGCTAAATATTTATTATCATTAGATATACTTGTATCAACCACTGTTGTACTTGCCAGATACGTTTTAAATAACTCATTTCCATCCTTATCAAATGTAACAATAACTGATTTATGTGTCGTTCCTGTTAAAACTGCACTTACATATCCGTTATTATTAACATTTATTTTAGAAACTTGTCCATCCACACTTTTTGTCCACAATATTTTAGAACCAGATATTAAGTTTATTTCCGAGCCATTTTTCTCACTAATTGCAATATATCTATTATTCACACTGTAAACAGGGTTATTTATTTCTAAACTTATTTCATTTTCTAAATTGCCTGATGAATTATACATCATCAATTTATTTTCTGCTAATATGCAAATATTTTTGTTATATGCAAAAACATTTATATTTGATTCATAATTTAGTTCAATTGAATCCAATTTTTCCTGTGTAACATTTTTTCTAAATAAATACTGGTCTAAAAATTTTCTTGCATCACTACTTGAATAATACACAAGCATTGTTATACCAACAACTATAAGAAGAATTATAATTGATATAGCTATTATAATTTTCTTTTTATTTGGTTTGTTATGTTTTGGTTTATTTTCTTCAGTTCTCCCCTTATTTATATTAACTATATCTTTCAAAATTTTTCCTCCTTTGCTTCCATTATATTTATACCAGTTTTTTGTCAAAATTTCAATACTTTTTTTGAAAAAGTGGAACGAATGCTCCGTCCCCTTTGTTCGACTTTTTCATCAGCAATAATTGCAAAAATCCTAAAATCCCAAATACAGGATATGTTAAATTTACTAGGCCTGAGAAGCTGAAAAATAAAGTTATTATTGCAGATGCACACATTATTATAGCTAAAATTTTGTATATTTTCTTATTCTTACTACAATTTTGCAAAAATCCATATCCTGCTGAGATCATTGTTGAGTATATGGCAAATATTATTACTATTCCATAAATTAATTTAAAGAATTCTCCAAAGCTACTTGCTATGTATACTAAAGGAAGTTCGGTTGTATATATTTCTGTTTGTTTAAACATTAGTAGAGATATTATCAAAGATATTATTAGCATTATACATGTAACTATAATACTAGTTTGCTTTTCTTTATTCTTTGTATATGTACTTACACTAATTAGAATAGGTATTAATAAAATGCTATTGTAACTTGCATATTCTATGGATTTTATTATCCAATTTGCTGAAAAACTGATATTACTTACATTTATATTTGTTATATTTTGTAAGACATTTGCTTTTGCACCTATAATTATTATAATAGCTATTAGTATTGGTATAATTATGCTATTGATTTTTGCTATTCCTTCTATATTTTTCATAAATGTCAAATAGCATAATATTAAAATTGGAATTATTGTTATTATTTGTGATATATTAAATTCTTGCTTAAAATATGCTGAGAAACCTGCCACCATTACATAGAATGAGATTAAGAGGAATATGTTTATAATTATATTTAGTATATTTACAATGCTTTTAGGTACTTTTGTATGTTCTAGTAACTCACTATATGATTTAATATTAAATTGATTTGTTTTTTTTAATATTACATACATTATTATACCAATCAATACATTTGAAAGAATTATTCCAATTAGTCCATTTTCCTCATAAATGCTGAAAAAGCTATATATTTCTTGGCCTGAGGCAAATCCCGCTCCTATTATAGTTCCAATTATCACAAATACAGTCTTTAGCATTCTATCCCTCCACACAAAGAGGTATAGCTTTTGGAAAAGAATTGATGTTTTAGCTAGGCAAAGGAGCAAAAAACCGGAAGCGTACTTTGTGTACGCTGAGGATTTTTGAAGCGAACTTTAACAACGCTAAAACTCGATTATTTTTCAAAAGAAAACCTCCTCATATAAGTTATATGAGGAGGGGTTATGCTTTATTACTTCTTTCTTCTTCTAACTTGCCATACTATAATTCCAATTATTATTATCATTATTGGTATTGCAAATATTATTGTTAGAATAATTATATTTTGTTGTTCTGTTATTGTATAAGTAGTTATTTCAGCATCTTTTCTAATTGTAATCATATTGTCTCTAGCTGTTAAGTACGCTATAGAATTCATCGCTAAGTCTTCATTATTATAGAAATCTAAAGCATATGAATAAGCTTGTATATTTAATTGAATTTGTAAGTTTGTAACAAATACATTATTTGAATACATTATTAATTCTGATGTTGTATCATCGTTTATCTTTTTCTTTAGTAATGCTCCAACTGTTTCATTTGGTGCATCTTCATCATCATCTGTCTTTGATCCAGATGTTATAGAATAATTTGTTCTATAGAAAGAATTTTCACTTGTAGTTGCTAAAGTCTCAACTTCAACACCTAACTCTTCTAATTCTTCACTATCTGCAATGTCTATTCTTCCAGGAGACATAAAGCAAGCATTCATGTTCATATTTGTTCCTGAAGTCACACTTGTATATGGGCTTACTGTAACTATAATTGCAGATGCTGTCCCATATAACATTTTATCACTATCTTGTTCTAGCATAACTCCTTCTGAAATGCCAACTCCATATTCATCCAATATCGCTTGAAAATTAGGCATTTCCTTGCCCGTAGTATTCGGATCTGTGAATAATATTATTTTTCCACCTTTATCTATATATTTAAGTATTGCATCTCTTTCAGCTACAGTTATATCTTCTGATAGTGTTGTTATCATTAATACTGAACAATCTTCTGGCACTTCTCCTGTTGTTAATAAATCTAAATCTTCAAATTCATATGCTTCTTCCTCTAAGTCTGCGCTAAAATAGTATAAGTAATCTGATGAATATTTGTTATGACCTGTTAGATTATATATCACAGGTTTTTCATCTGTAGTTAAAGAGATAATAGCATTTGTTAGTGCTTCCTCACTTTGATTTTTTAATTGCCCTGTTGTATAATCAGTTGTGTATAAATCATATATTGATAATATTTTTTCATTTTCCCCACATTTTAATATGACAGCACAACTATCTGCTGTAATTCCATATTCATCTGTTATGTCCGGTCTAGAAGTTATATCGTCAATTACTTCTATAGTAATTTTTTTGTTTATACTATTATACTTTCTAGATACATCTACTATTCCATTATAATTTGTTCCTAACATATCATTGAAGATATCTGGATTTATAATTAATATTTCCACATCTTTGTCAACTGAACTAACAATTGATTTTGTCATATCTGACAGACTATATATTTTATCTTGAGTAACATCAATATCTGCAAAGTTCTTTTCTTCAACAAAAAGATTTATGCCAATACATAATGCAATTATAATTAGTATTAGTAATACTGTTAAAGAAGTTTGTCTAAGCCATTTTCCTTTTCTCTCTTTATATGGCTTTTCTTTTTTTACAACTAAATCTTTTGAATTCTTTTTTTCCTCTTTGCTCATTTTTTTATTTTCTTTACTCACTTTCGCTCACCCCCTACTTTACAGCCTTTCTTCTTTTTATAAGAACTATTGTAATTAGTATACACATTATTGTTATCGAAACTAGACTAATTACATCAGATATTGAAATCAATCCGTATGGGAATTTCATAAATTTATCTATTAAATCAATACTTGAGAATATTGTACTCATATCAACTAAAAACCAAGGAGCTACTAATACTACTATTGTTAGAATTGCTGATATTATTTGATTTTCTGTAATACTTGAAGCAAGCATTCCTATTGATATTGCTGCCATTGCAACTAGTAAAAATCCAAGCATTGTTGCAAGTATTGTTGGCACATTAATATTTCCAAAGAAACTTACTATTACAGAATATATTCCTGAAAGTATTAGTGTAATTAAAATTACTGCAACTGCTGCGAAAAATTTTCCAAGTACAATTGATGTTACACTTCTTGGAGATGTAAGTAATAATTGCTCTGTACCATTTTTTCTTTCTTCTGAAAACATTCTCATAGTAAGAAGTGGTACCATTAATAGCAATCCATATCTAGCTGTTGCATAGTATAGATTTCCCATATCAACTGATCCAGACATTATTGTTGTTAGATAGAAAAATATGCTATACATTATCATGAATATTCCTATTGATATATAACCTATAGGAGATAGAAAATATGTTTTTAATTCTTTTTTAAATATTGCCCACATTATTTTTTCTCCTCCTTTTTACTGTCTTTTTTCTCTTTCTTTTCTGTTTTTTCTTTGTGTTCATCTTTCTTGCTGTCTTTTTTGCCTTCTGCTACATCTTTTGCTTTTTTCTCTTTTTTAGCTTTCTTCTTTTTATCAGTAGTATCCTCTATTTTTGTAGTATCAATTAATTTTATGAAAGCATCTTCTAATGTTGTTTCTGTCTTCTTAAGCTCAAATATAACAATTTCTTCTTTTGGTAATACTTCAAATAGCTTTTTCCTTAAATCTATATCTGATGATGTAGTAATTAAATATTGTTTTGTGCCATCTTCATTATCCTTAACAAAATCAACACTATCTATTTCCTTGATTTTTTCTTTTAATTTTTTCATATTACCTTTTGGATCTTCTACTATAACAGAGATTCCATTCTTCTCCTTAGTAGCCTTTTCTAGATTTTCTGGTGTGTCTACAGCAATTATTCTTCCTTTATTTATAATAATTACTTTTTCACAAATTTGACTTACCTCAGATAATATGTGTGTACTTAATATTACAGTATGTTTTTTCCCTAACTCTTTTATTAATTCTCTTATTTCTGTTATTTGTTTTGGGTCTAAGCCCACTGTAGGTTCATCAAGTATAATAACATCCGGATTACCAACTAATGCTCCTGCCAAGCTTACTCTTTGCTTATATCCTCTTGATAAGTTTCTTATCAATTTGTTTTGGACATCTTGTAAGCCTGTCTCTTCAATTACTTTCTCAACTTCTTTTTTTCTTTCGCTTCTTTTAACCAATTTCAATTCTGCCATATATGAAATAAACTCTTTAGCAGTTAATTCATAATATAGTGGAACATTCTCTGGCATATAGCCAATCTCTTTTTTAGCCTTTCTTGGCCTTTTGGAAATATCATTTCCGTTGATTATAATTTGACCTTTAGTTGGCTCAATAAAACCTGTAATCATGTTCATTGTTGTACTTTTGCCAGCTCCATTTGGTCCTAAAAAGCCTACTATTTCGCCATCTTTAACATCAAAACTGATATCATTAACAGCTATAGTAGAGCCATACTTTTTTGTGACATTTTTAACCTGTATCACTTCTTTTTCCTCCAATCTCTTATTTCCGTATGTTTTTACCACCTAATATTAACATTAATGTTTTTAATATGCAATATATTTCACATAAAATTCACAAATTTTGTAATTTGCATACTTTTAATTTTTACGAATATAAATTAATAAATTCTAATTTGGGAGGCTAGCATGGAGTTTGTGTATCCTTTTCTGATTTCCTTTATAATGGTGTTTATTGCTGAGCTTGGAGATAAAACTCAACTTCTTGTGCTTTCTTTTTCCGGAAGTGTGCGTGTTAGAAATATTATTCTTGGTATTGCTATTGGCTCTTTTTTTAGTCATGGTATTGCTATTCTTTTTGGTAGTAGGATTGGTGTGCTAGAGAATGAAAATTTGCATAAAATTATAGAAATTATTACATATTCTTCTTTTATACTTATGGGAATTTTGTCTTTGCTCCCAAAGAAGGAAATTATAGATTCAAATAAAAATAAGAAGGAAACTCTTTTGAGTAAAATTTTTCATCTTAATATTGGTTATACTTTTATAATTGCACTATCCATTTTAGTTGGAGAATTTGGAGATAAAACTTTTTTAGCCTCTCTTGGTTTTGGAATAGAATATCCTAATTATAAAGCAATGCTAATCGCTGGAGCAATCTTAGGCATGATTGTAAGTGACTCGATTGCCATTATTTGTGGCAAGTTTTTAAATAGGTACATTTCTGAAGATAAAATGCAAAAGTTCTCTGGAATTTTATTTTTAATCTTTGGAATTGCAGGGTTTGTGCTTTAATTTTACAAAAGGGACACTCCTTTTTGTAAAATTATTTTTACACTTTGGGACACTCTTTGTTAGTCAATGTCATTTATGTGTCACAAGATAAACTTTTCTATTATATCTGTCCCTACTTTCCCACAAATGAGAATTTAGGGACTGTCCCTAAATTCTCATTTGCTTAGCCATACTTCTTCCCCGTTTTCGAGTCTTACTCTAAGGTTTGGGAATGTTCTTTTCATTCTTTCATTTGTAAAATAATCATTCTCTATTTTTTGTCTTATTTGTAATACTATATTGTTCGAATCAGTTATAAACTCTTTGTTGTATAATACTCTATTTTGATATGTCTGTATGCCCCATATTGTTGCAATACAGTCTATTACTAAAAATATAAATATTCCTAATTCTATTATATTTCTAGTGTGTGGCTTTATTTTATCAATTAATTTGTCTGTTAGTGGTTTTGCAAATTTAATTAGCAAAATTGATAAAACTCCCCAATAGAATGAGAATAATAAGCTTATTCTTCCATTCAAATTGTACTGTAAGTATTCGTAGTTCCAAAATCTTATTCCATAGATAGCTTCTAAACCATAACTTAAAATGTATTCTGCAATTGAGCCAAAAACGAAGCCTACAATAAATAATTTGATTACACTTTTGCAATTTAGTTTATCTAGCACAAAAATTAATGCCGCCCCACATACTCCATATACAGGGCAGAAAGGCCCCCATAAAAGTCCTTTTCTACTTTCCAATATTCCTGTTGTAACATAACAGTAGAGCGTCTCAATTATTAGACCTAATACACTAAAAATTAAAAAATACCAAAACAGGTGATGAATTGTAACTTTTTTACTTTGTTCCATTTTTTGTTCCCCTTAATTACTATATTTAATTAGATTACTAATCATGCTACATATTATTATTCATTTTTTTGTTTCTATTCATCATTCATTACCTATTATACAGTATTTTTTAATTTTTTTCCACGTTTTTATGTCAATAGTTTTTGAAAATGTCCTAAAATTTTTTAAACATTAACGGGAAAAT
>CAMOBD010000047.1 GCA_946578345.1 uncultured Clostridium sp. | reverse complement strand
GCTGCGCAGCGGCCGATAAAACCACGCCGGCCCCCGCCGGCGGGAAAGTGTGGAAAAAGATTCAAACTTGGTGTTTTTATTTTAAAAAAATAAGTTTGTTATATAATACATATATGATTGGAGGTTTCAAATGGAAATAAATTACCCACCATATACAATAACTGATAAAATGTTAAATTATGTGTCAGATATAATGAAAAAAGTCGGAGAAGCAAATTATTTTGAAAATTTAAATAAATACCCAGAGTTAAGAAGAAAATCAAGAATAAGGTCAATACACTCATCTTTAGCAATCGAAAATAACCAATTATCATTATTTCAAGTTGAAGATGTAATAAATGGAAAACCTGTAATTCGGAGAACAAAAAGATATTCAAGAAGTTAAAAATGCTTATAATGCCTATGAGCAAATTGATAAAGTAAATCCATATTCTGTAGAAGATTTAAAGAAAATACACGGAATACTAACTTTGTTGATTGAAAAAGATGCAGGTAAATTTAGAAATCATGGCGAAGGTGTTTATGATGGAGATATATGTATTTTTACATGCCCACCACATAGCTTAGTACCTAGTTTAATGGACAACTTATTTAATTGGATGAATGAAGTTAAAGATAAAATAAATCCACTTATTCTATCATCTATATTTCATTATGAATTTGTATTTATACACCCATTTCATGATGGAAACGGAAGGACAGCAAGATTATGGCAAACTGCAATTCTTTCACATTGGGAAAAAGCATTTACTTATTTACCTATTGAAAGTATGATAAAGAAAAATCAAGAAGAATATTACACTGCTATTCAAAATTGTAATAATGCTGGTAATTCAACAGAATTTATAGAGTTTATGCTAAAAATGATAAATGATACAATAGATGAAATGAATAATTCAAAAGAGATGAAAGAGAAATCTATGTTACTACTTTCTGAAAACGAACAAAAAGTATTAGAATGTATTAAGAAAAATGTTATTATTGGAGCAAAAGATATTATTGAACAAACAGAAATACCTGATAGAACTGTTAGAAGAATATTAAAGAAATTTATTGATAATAGAACTATTGAAAGCATTGGAAATACTGGAAATACACCAAATAAAAAATACAAATTGGCAGAGTAGTGACAGAGCGTTGGCAGAGTTAAAATGTTAACTTGAAAATCATGTGAAATTTGATATAATTTAATAAAGTTTAAGTTGAGAATGTAAAAAATAAGCTCTGCATGCAAGCAGGGCTTAAAAAATATTAATACATACTTAATGTATCTTCAATAATTTCAGACACATTAGTAGCATCATTATTTGACTCAATTGTAAAAATCGGACAATGATAATTTGGATTTTTGTATACAGTCACTTTAATAGTCTCTATTTTGTCAAATTTGATTTCGCTATTCATAAAGACATCCTCCTTTTTCATTGGTTTGAATAAAATCATTTTAATACTAAGAAAATGAAAAGTCTGTCGAAACTTGTCGAAAGATAAAAATTTTTATAACTAGTTACTGTTTACAGCTTAATTTTTAGAGAAGAAGTATATATTTTTTTCTTTTTATTGGAGTGCTTAAGGTGGGGACCGACAAGTTTACAAACTGTTAAACGAAGTTTTTACAGTTTGTACGCAGTTGGGGGCCGGAAATAAAAATAAAAAAATATATACTTCTTCTCTATGTATGAATTGTAAATTCAAGAAAAAATAATAAAAAATATTGAATAAAAAAACATCAAATGATATAATACGTTATAAGATTAACAAGAGAGGAAAGAAAACATGGAATTAGCCATAATAATATACATACTTTTACTTGTGATATTTGGACTTGTAGCATTTTCAGTATTACAATTAAAATTAGCAGGAATAAAAGTAAAAGATTTTTGGAGCTTTATCCAAGCAAACCAAATGTTAGATAAATTATATATTTTTTCTACAAGATATGAAAAAATGAGCCCACAAGAGCAAATAATATTTTTAAGTGAGGCTGAGAAAGTTTTTTCAGCATTTGACAAAATTCCGGATATGGTTTGGGAGGATGAATATAGAAAGTATTCGCAAGTATTAGATGCTTACAAAAATATACGAGTGTCTAGATGGAGTGAGAATAGTAGTAATAATAAATAAGAAAGTTGCATATAATAAAGTATATGCGATTTTTTTATGCATAGAACTTGAATATAATGAAATTTATGTATAGTGAGAAATATAATAAAATCTTTATAATATAAATTACTTTGAGGTGAAAAATTATTATGAAAATTAGATATTTTGACCATGCTGCAACTACTCCAGTTAGAGAAGAGGTCATCAAAGAAATGTTGCCATATTTTGGAGTGGAATATGGTAATGCATCTGTTATGTATTCTTTGGGAAGAAATGCAAAAAAAGCAATGAGCAATGCAAGAAGAAGAGTAGCAGAAGCAATAAATTGTAAAACTGATGAAATATATTTCACATCATGTGGAAGTGAAAGTGATAATTTGGCTATAAAAGGTTTTGCATATGCAAATAAAGACAAGGGAAATCATATTATTACGAGTAAGATTGAGCATCATGCTGTTTTAGATACATGCAAGACATTGGAAAGACAAGGTTTTAAGGTGACTTATTTAGATGTTGATGAAAAAGGAATTGTGGATTTAAATCAATTAGCAAATTCTATATCGAGAGACACAATTCTTATTACTATAATGTTTGCAAATAATGAGATTGGAACTATTCAACCTATTAGAGAAATCGGAAAGATTGCAAAACAAAATAATATAGTATTTCATACAGATGCAGTTCAAGCTATTGGAAATGTGAAGATTGATGTACGAGACTTAAATATTGATATGCTCTCTTTATCAGGACATAAATTTTATGCACCTAAAGGAGTGGGAGCACTATATATTAAAGATGGAATTAATTTTGAAAAATTGCAAGATGGGGGAGAACAGGAGAAAAATAAAAGAGCGGGTACGGAAAATGTTGCTGAAATAGTAGGTCTAGGAAAGGCCATAGAATTAATATATTCGGAGTTTGATGAGTATAATAAAAAATTAAGAGAACTTAGAGATTATTATATATCAGAGGTAAAGAACAATATAGATGGGATAAAAATAAATGGAGACTTAGAGAATAGGTTAGCAGGGAATGCTAATATAAGTTTTGAAAATGTTGATGGCTCTGAGCTTTTGTTTAAATTAGATGAACAAGGAATATGTGCTTCTGCTGGCTCAGCATGCTCTACACAAAATCCTATGCCATCACATGTGCTTACAGCAATTGGGCTAGAACAGGAACTAGCAAATAGTACTCTAAGAGTTTCTATAGGAAAAGATAACACTAAAGAAGATGTTGATTATTTAGTTTCAGCTTTAAAGAATATAGTAAATGAAATTTGTGTTAATAAGAAACAATAAGATATTTACCTATAAATCAAATTTAAGAAAATAAAAGAAATAGAGAGAAAAACAGAGAAAACATAAGGAATAAAGACATAAATTCAATAGAACATGAAAATAAATACTAGCGTATACGCTGGTATTTATTATATAATACCTATTAACTTATAGGTTAATATAAAAATGATATTACTATTAAGGCTTATGCTTATCATCAGGAATATACTCAATTAAATCAGATATTTCACAATTAAAAAATTGACAAATACGGTTTAGTTGTGAAATATCAATTCTTTTAGATTCTTCATAGTACATCTTTGATATCGTAGCAGGTCGTATATTAGTAGCTTTAGCTAATGTAGCTTGAGTCATCTTATGTTTGCCTAACAAATCTGATACTTTAATTCTAATCATATGCCACTACCTTCCATTAATAAATCAAAACATGAAAAATCATTTGTCGAATTTTGTCATATTTTGTCACATACTTGTATTTTATCATGCAATGTATTAAAATTACATATAGAATTCAAAATATAACGATAAGCGTAATAAAAACTATTGCAAAAGTAATACTGGAAAGGAATAATATGTTTAAGAAAAAAGAAAAATATTTATTAGAAGATAAAGAATGGAAAGAAAAAAATAAGTTATATCTAAAAGAAGTACAGAGCTTTTTGGATAAAGTGGATAATGTCTCAGACGAAAGTCTCAGACAAAAAATTGTAAGCCAAATGCTTAGGTGTGATAAAGTTTTAACTGAAATTGCGGAAAATAGGTTTAGAGAATTTTATGAATTAGGATATAAAAACGCAAAAAAAGAATAAAATTTTAAAATTTATACATACTAGTTAAAGAAAGAGTGTGTATAATGAAAAAATTTATAATAGGAATAGTTGCAGGGATTATCAGTGGAATGTTTGCTTCTGGAGGTGGACTTATACTAGTTCCAGTATATACATATATACTAAAGCTAGATGAAAAAGAAGCAAGAGCCACTTCACTTTTCTGTATACTACCAATGGTAATTCTTACATCTATTATATATAGTAGAAATAATTTTATAGATTGGTCTCTAGGGATAAAATGTGCAATAGGAGGAATAGTTGGCGGATTAGTTGGAGGAAAATTATTAAACAAAATCCCAAATAAAATTCTTCAAATAGCTTTTATTCTGTTCCTGATATATGCAGGAATTACAATGATTATAAAATAGCAAATATATAAAGAGAACAAAGTAAATTTATGAAATTTTCTTTATCTTTCAAATGAAAAATTTAGGATGCTAGATGGAGGATTGCGATTAATGACAGAAATTATAATAGGTTTTGTATCTGGTATAATTGGTGGATTGGGAATGGGAGGAGGAACTGTTCTAATCCTTTTACTTTCAATATTTTCTAATATTGAACAACATATAGCTCAAGGCAGTAATGTGATATTTTTTGTTCCAATGTCAATTGCTGCAATAATAGTTTTTATAAAAAATAAGAAAATAAATTTTAAAGTGGCTATTCCAATTTGCATATGGGGACTTATAGGAGCTGCAATAGGTGCAACAATTTCTTCTAGTATGGATATGTCTACATTAAGGAAGTACTTTGGTGGATTTTTAATTATTATTGCAATTTATCAAATATATTCTTTTTATAAAATGTATAAAAATGAAAAAACTAGGAATAATAGTATAAAATAGTTTGATGAAAGGAATGATTAAATGAGTATGAAATTTGTTAAAGGAATGATAATAGGAGGATTAATTTCTGCTGGAGTTGCAATGATGTGCTCTGAAACTTTTGAGCCTAAAAAGAAAAAGATGGTAAAAATGGGAAAACAATTTGCTAGAAAAATGGGAATAATGTAAATAGCAATATTTTGCTTAGAGATAAAGGACGCTTAGACTATTAAGCGTCCTTTAAGATACTATTAGATAATTAGCTCTGTAAACTTTAAGAAAATCTAAATTTAATTTAGGCTAAAAAGGTCTGAAGCATGGCCTACATGGTCTCTTATCACATTTGTCCTCTTTTTTATCGCATTCTTTATCTTCTTTACA
Organism: uncultured Clostridium sp.; assembly: GCA_946578345.1. GTDB lineage: Bacteria > Bacillota > Clostridia > TANB77 > CAG-508 > CALXVA01. The sequence goes on along the minus strand of CAMOBD010000047.1, from coordinate 8,223 downwards.
ACATTTGTCATCTTTATCTTTCATACATTTGTCGTCATCGTAATCATCTTTGTGACATGGTTTGCATTCTTCTTTATGACATTCGCACTCGTCTTTATGGCAAGGCTTGTGGTTCTCTTTTTTGCAATCTAATTTAACACCTTTTAAACATTTTCCGTCACGCTCAGCCTTTGTACATATTTTGCAATGTTTAACTCTATCAACCCAGATTTCTATTTCATAGAATCTATTAGGACATAGAGGTCCAAATACGAATTCACCTTCCTTATCAGTGAAAGTGTGAGATACAGGTCTTCTTTCCTCTTTACCGCATTCGCATACAACTTCAACAAGTTTTACTACTGCATCACGAATAGGCTCTTGACAGCAATCCTTTACAACACCATAAATAACACTTCTGTTATCTTCTGGTAAAGTAATGTCTAAGTCAAATTGTTTACCTGTTGCTAAAACACCATCTACATCTAATACTGGACATACATTTTTTTCATATTCCATAATTTATAATCATCCTTTCTTAAGCAATTTGCTTAATATATATTATGTAAATAAAAACAAAATGTGATATTTTGTAGAAAAAAGGAAAATGATATTTAAGTAGCATATTTTCAAGATACAAGCATATAATCATTAGTAACTTGTTAGTGGAGGTAAAATATGTTCTTTGTTATTGATAAATCTAAAATATTTTCTTATGCTGTAGCAATATGTACAGTAGTAATTTTATTTGTAGTAGCAGCTACTCTAGATACAGGAAATCCTGAAAATGCTGTAACAACATCTACAAACATAGTAGAAACTAATAATATTAGTAATAATGTAATAAGCAATATTACTAACAATTTGGTGAATACAATGAAAAATTAATGGAAAAAAATTCTTTTTATTGAATAAAATATAAATCATTTGAGAATAATATAGTAAGAATATTTGTAATAGGAGCATAAAATGTTTTTTATTGGAATAATTACTAATCAAAAGAATGAATTATATTTTAGAAAAGAAGTATCTAAATATGTGCCAGTAGAAAATATTATATTTATAACGGCAAAAAATATATATAATGTAAAAAATGTAAAATTTGAAACTGTAATTATAGATGAAAAAATAAACAACAAAATAGAGATTAGAAAAATAATTTCTAACTCTACGTATCTATTGTTAAATGCAGATATAGAAATAGATAGAGAGATTATGGATAATTTAAATTTGACAGTTATAACTTATGGTTTTAATAATAAATCTACTTTTACTGTTTCTAGCATAGAAGAAAATAACATGATAATTTGTTTACAAAGAGTTATTTTTAATAAAAATGGAACTAAAATAGAGCCACAAGAATACCAAATAGAAATTCCTCAAAACATTGATAAATATGCAGTAATAGCTTTTGAGATTTTTAAAACAATATATACAAAAAATAATGAAGAAAATAAAAAAATTGCAAAAAAATAACATTTTATGTAGACAAAACCAAAAAAACGTAGTATAATAGGTAATATGAGATAAAACGTTTTTAATTTGTGACTAGAAAAATACAAAAAAGAAACAAATGGGGAGGAAAAGAAATTGAATACTTTGTATCTAGACAATAACCACATCACACTAGTGGGAAAGGTAACAAGCGACAAGAGGCTAAGCCATGAAATATATGGGGAAAAGTTCTATATATTTAATTTAAGTGTGCCACGTTTAAGTGGAAATTTTGATAACATACCAATTACAATCTCAGAAAGATTAATTTCAGAGAAAGGATTACCTTTAGAAAGTAAACTATCAGTAACTGGACAATTCAGGTCATACAATAGTTATGAAGGTGAAAAGAACAGATTAGTACTTACAGTGTTTGCTAAAAATGTAGAATTTTTAGAGGACCAAGAAGCAGATATACCAGTAGGAAAAGACTTTATAACAAATGAAGTTGTTCTTGATGGATATATTTGTAGAAAACCAGTTTATAGAAAGACACCATTTGGAAGAGAAATCGCAGACATATTACTTGCAGTTAATAGATCATACAACAAATCAGACTATATTCCATGTATAGCATGGGGAAGAAATGCAAAATTCTGTGAAACTGTTGCTGTAGGAACAGAAATTAAAGTAGTAGGTAGAGTACAATCAAGACAATATGAGAAAAAGCATGAGGATGGTACTATTGAAAATAGAGTTGCATATGAAGTATCAGTATCTACATTAGAAGTTATTGACAAAAAGTCAGATGAAAATGAGGCTGACGAAATTCAAGAAGACAAGGAAGCTATATAATTTTATATAAAGCTGAAACTAAAGATATAACATAAAAAATTCCGAAAAAAATCAGGTGCTTAGCGTCTGATTTTTTTAGAATGTAAAGATATTTCAAAGAACTGACTTGTGAAATTAATATGTAGACATTATTTGTTATCTTCTGGAATAACAATGTTTTCCTTCTTCTCTTGTTTTGGCTTTTCAACTTCTAAATAGTCAGTAACAGGAGAAATTTCTAAATCATTTCCACCATTTATAACTTCAATATTCTTTGGTACATCATGATGTTCTTCTTCTTTTTCATCTTTATCCTTATCTATATCAACATCAATTAAATTTTCTATTTCTAGTTCATCAGATGAAAATGTGTATGTTTTATCATTTTTATTATATGTGTACATAAAGCTACCTCCGAATTTCTCTATTTAATATAGCTTAATTATAAGCTTTAAAATGGGGAAAGTCAATAAAACTTAACAAAAATAGTAGCAATTAAGTGGAAAATGTGTTATACTTAATGGCAGTTAATAAAAGAGAAAGGCAAATGAGAATGGAACAAAGAAAAGTTAAAGGAATTATAGAGGCAATTTTGTTTGCTGCTGGAAGAGAAGTTAAGATAAATGAAATAATGTCTGCTTTAGAGATTAGCGAAGATGAAGTTATAGGTGCTATAGAGGCATTAAGATTAGATTATGAAAAAGAGGATAGAGGACTTAGTATAGTAAAAATAAATGATGCTTATCAAATATGTACAAAAAAAGATTATTATGAATACATATATCCAATTTTTGATAAAAGAGCAAAACCAAGCTTATCTCAAGCAGCTTTAGAAACTTTAGCAATTATAGCATATAATCCACGAATTACAAGGGCAGAAATAGAGAGTATTAGAGGAGTTAATTCAGATGGTACGATATATAAGTTATTAGATTATAATTTAATAGAAGATGCTGGAAAACTTGATGCTCCAGGAAGACCTATGACATATAAAGTGTCAAATGAGTTTTTTAGAATGTTTGGTATATCAAGTTTAGATGAGCTTCCAGATTTACCAAGATATAAGTTAGACGAAAATAGACAGATAGTTATTGATGAGATTATTGAGGAGGCTCCATCCCCCGAATTTGAAAAATAAGAATGAAGAATAAATAAGGAAGGAATGAAATTTATGAAATTATCAAATTTAGGAATAGGAACAATGAGAGTAAATAAACTTGATGAAATGTATCCAGCGCAAGATATGCTTATGCAATCAGGACAATTAGTACAATATGGAACTGGAATAATGGGATATGGCACAGTACCTTTACTTGTAAAAAGAAATGTGGAAGATATTATTAGAAAATGTTTAAATGAAGCTGGACTAGCAGAAGTACAACTACCTACTATTCAACCAAAGGAAATATGGGATAAATCTGAAAGATGGAACCACTATGTAGAAGAAGGTGTAATGCTAGTTGTAGAATCTGATAAAGGTACATTTTGTTTAGCACCAACAGCAGAAGAAGCGGTTTTAGAGTTTGCAAGAGAAAAATTAAAATCATATAAACATATGCCTGTTACTTTCTATCAAATAGGTGAAAAATACAGAAATGAAATTAGGAATAGAGGATATTTGTTAAGAGGAAAATCATTTTTAATGATGGATGCATATAGCTTTGACACAGATAAAGAAGGCTTAGAAAAATCTTATGAGAATGTAAGAAATGCATATTTGAAAATGGCAGAAGAATTAGATTTAGAAGTTTTACCTGTTGTTGCTGATAATGGTGCAATGGGAGGAAAAAAGAGTGAAGAAATGATGATAATTTCTCCAATAGGAGAGGACACAATCCTATATGATGAAAAAACAAAAACTGCATTAAACACAGAAATACTAGAAAAAGAAAATTATGAAGAATATTTAAAAGAAGAATATGGAATAGATGATATATCAAATTTCGAAGAAAGAAAAGCAATAGAATTAGGTCATATATTCCAGTTAGGAACAAGATATTCTGATACAATGAAAGCTATGTTTATTGATAAAGACGGAAAAGAAAAACCATACTATATGGGATGTTACGGAATTGGAGTTAGTAGAATGGTTGCTGCAATTTATGAGTTGTCTGTAATAAAAGATGAACAAGGGAAAATAGAGGGAATAGCACTTCCATATAATATTGCTCCATTTAAAGTACAAATTATTGCTAAAATGGATGATGAGGAAAAAGTAAAAGAAGCGAAAGCACTATATGAAAAACTAGGAAAATTAGGAATAGAATCAATTATAGATGACAGAGAAAATATAAATTTTGGAGCTAGAATAAAAGATGCAAAGGTGTTAGGAACTCCATACATAGCTATTTTTGGAGGAAAAGTAGAAAACGGTAAAGTAGAGTTAGAGGAAACTAAGACAGGTAAAAAAGAAATAATTACAACAGAAGAATTAATAGAAAGATTTTCTCAAAAATAAAATGGAAAACAACGTACAATCATAAATTGTTTTGTACGTTGTTTTTATCCATCATATCAAATAAATTAAGATTACCTTCTATAACATATGAAGAATTAGATGTTGTTTTTGTATTAGAATTATCCTCTTGCACATTTTCTTCTTCATTTTCAGAACTTCTATTTAATACATCATAATTGTATACCTCTAAAGGAGAGCCAATTGTTTCTTTTAATGGTTTAAACTCAGTAGATTCTTCGATAGGGTCATCTTTAAAATCTTGTGTTAATATTTTTAAAAGGTCAGGATACATTACTCCAGCATGTCTTTTCCAATTATCAACTATTTGTTTTGCTTGTTCACGAGAACCAGCAAATGTTTTTACTTCGAAAAGGCATTCATTATTCTCCATAATTTTACAAGTTACGTTATAATAATTTTCATTAATAGGAGTATACTCTGCTATTATTGAATTTTCTTCATTAACATCATCTAAAGCATATTTTAGATTTGTATCTACTTGTAACTTTATTATCCCAGGAAGAATATCTTCTGTAAGTTCTAATGTCCTAGTGCCTTTATCTGTTATCATATACATATGTTGTTCTTCTTGTTCATAAGTAAGAACAAAATCACTATTAATTAAATCTAATAAAAATTGCTGAAAGTAGAAATAGTTCATATCAAATACAGAAAGGATAATTTTATATAATGCATTATTACTAATAGGTCTTTTTATATTGCTCAAAATATATAAAATAAGTACTTTACTTTCAGCTAGTGTCTCATCATTAGATGTTAATTTCAAAAATCTCACCTCTTTTTAATTTAACTGTAAGTGATTATATCATAAAAATGTTAAAAATACTATCCTTTTTAGTTGATTAATGATATAATTGTTTTAATGTAGCTATTCACGTATTAATAATTTTATATTTGAAATCCGTTCTATCTTGCTGGTAAACATATTTTGTATTCTTTATGTGTTCGAATAAAAAATATGTTTACCACGTAGAACTACTAAGCATAGAAAGTGAATTTATGCATTTTGTATAATCTTAAATATCGTGAATAGCACAAGAGAGATCTAAGGAGTAATGTAATGAGCAAAAATACATTGTATGAAGTGCTTGAGGTTAGCGAAAATGCTTCTGCAGAGGTGATTGAAAAGGCATATAAAGTACTTGCTAAAAAATATCATCCTGATTTGCAAAGTGAGGCTAATAAAAAATCAGCAGAAAATAAAATGAAGAAGATTAATGAAGCATATGATGTTCTTGGTAATGAGGAAAAGAGAAAAGAATATGATAAAGTTTTGGAACAAGAGAGAGAAGAACAAAGACTAAAACAAGAGATGGAGTTGGAGAGGCAAAGAATAGAAAAAGAGCAGGCTAATCAAGCAAGCTATATGAATGGATATAAAGTAAAACGCAGAATCACAAAAGAGAGAGTCAGAGATTTTTTTATAACAATAGGGGTTATGGTTTTAATTATAACTGCTTTATGGTTTATTCCACCAACACATGATTGGCTAGTAAGTTTTTATGAAGAAAATCCAATTTTGAAAGCAATAATAGATGTAATAGTTAGTGTAATAACAGGGATTTTTTCAGGAATATGGGAGTTTATTACAGGATTATTTACATAGAAACATATAACAAATTTAGATTTGAATTAATTTATCAAAAAATTCTTAAAATCTCTTGTAAAATAATTGCACTTATGATATAGTATTTTTGAAAATTAAAAAAGAAAAATCAAAGGAGGAATTAAAAAATGAACAGTAATGAAAAAAGGTGGATTGTATTATTAGTAGCTGTAGTGATAATTGCAGTAGTTTTAATAGTGGTACTAGTAAACAGAAATAATAACAAAGGGCAACAAGATCAGGGACAAGTTGTAACTGAAGAACAAACTCAAAATGTAGAACAATTTGTAACTCAAGTCGAAGATGGAACAAAAATAAATACTAGTGAACAATTTAATACTTCAAGAACATATAACAATGTAGAAATAAGCAATATACAATTCACAGCAAAGGATAATATGAGTGTGTTATTAGCTGATATTAAAAATGTTGGAAGTACAACTCATGCAAGAGAAGTAGTAAAAATAACATTACTTGATGAAAATGGAAATACTGTAACAGATTTTAATGCGGTTATTGCAGAATTAGAGCCAGGTGAAAGTGCAAAAATAAATGCTAGCATTACAGCTGATGTAGCAAATGTAAAAGATTTTAAAGTTGAAGCTACAACACAACAATAGTGTAAATACAAAAATGAGTATGAAATAAATTATCAAATTCATGCTCATTTTTGTATATTTTTTGAAAATTAGTGTTATAATTTATGTGTAAATTTATGTAAGAGTGCTATGAAAGTGCACTTTGGAAAGGAAGGTATAAGATATGGATAGAAAGGTAAGAGTCGTACAATATGGTACAGGAAAAATGGCAGTTTACACAATGCGTTATGTTTTTGAAAAAGGTGGAGAAGTTGTAGGAGCACTTGATGTAAATCCAGGAGTTATAGGAAAAGATATTGGAGAAATCATGGGAGGAGAAAAAAGAGGTGTAACAGTTACTGATGCAAATAATGCTGAAACTTTGCTAAAAGAATTAAAACCAGATATAGTAATTGTAGAGACAATGAGCTTATTAAATGATATAAAAGATGCTTTTATGCTATGTGCTAAGCTTGGAATAAATGCAATATCAACTTGTGAGGAAGCATTCTTCCCATTTAACTCAAATCCAACAGTTGCAAATGAAATTGATAGATTAGCAAAAGAAAATGGATGCACTATAACAGGAAGCGGATATCAAGATATTTACTGGGGAGAGTTAATAAGTGCAATTGCAGGTTCTACTCAAAAAATAACAAAAATAAAAGGAAGCTCATCATATAATGTAGAAGATTATGGAATAGCTTTAGCAGAAGCACATGGCGCAGGATTAACACTAGATGAGTTTGATAAGAAAATTGCTTCAGTAGATAGAATGAGCGATGAAGAAAGACAAAAAATAATAAATTCAGGAGAGTATTCACCATCATATATGTGGAATGTAAATGGATGGTTATGCTCTAAATTGGGATTAACACCAATTAGCCAGACTCAAAAATGCGTACCACAAACATATAAAGAAGACATAGATTCATCTACACTAGGAATGACAGTAAAAGCAGGAACAGCAACAGGAATGAGTGCTGTTGTAACAACAAAAACTAAAGAAGGTATAACACTTGAAACACAATGTATAGGAAAGGTATATTCTAAAGAGGATTATGACAAAAACGAGTGGACAATAGAAGGAGAACCAAATACAACAATAGTAGTATCAAGACCTTCTACAGTAGAGCTTACTTGTGCAACAATAGTAAATAGAATACCAGATGTAATAAATGGAAAACCAGGATATGTATCAACAGATAAATTAGATGAGTTAAAATATTTAGTAAAACCAATGAATGAATATGTGAGATGAAACAAAGGGGACGGAGCATTTGTTTCAAAAATGAAACAAGAGGGACACACCT
>CAMOBD010000046.1 GCA_946578345.1 uncultured Clostridium sp. | reverse complement strand
AAATAGTTCATAATGTAAATCAAGCCTTACGTGCTCATGGAATTATGAAAAAAGGTATCGACTACATCGTAAAAGATGGAGAAGTATTAATTGTTGACGAATTCACAGGACGTATTATGTATGGAAGAAGATACAATAATGGTCTTCATCAAGCTATTGAAGCAAAAGAGCATGTTAAAATTGCCGATGAATCAAAGACATTGGCTACAATCACATTCCAAAACTATTTTAGAATGTATGATAAGCTATCTGGTATGACTGGTACTGCCATGACAGAAGAAGATGAATTTGAGGAAATATACAAGTTAGATGTTGTAGAAATTCCTACAAACAAGCCAATGATTAGAATAGATCATCATGATATTATATATAAAAATGAAAATGCTAAATTTAGAGCAGTTATAGAAGATATTAAAGAAAGCCATAAGAAAGGTCAACCAGTTCTAGTTGGTACTGTATCTATTGAAAAATCTGAAAAATTGAGTAAGTTATTAGACAAAGAACACATTCCACATGAAGTGTTAAATGCTAAGTCTCATGAAAAAGAAGCTGCGATAGTAGCTCAAGCTGGTAAATATGGTGCTGTAACAATTGCTACAAACATGGCAGGTCGTGGTACTGATATTATGCTTGGAGGAAATAGCGAATTCTTAGCAAAGCAAGAGATGAAAAGACTAAGATACTCTCCAGAACTAATTGAGCAATCAACAGCATTTAATGAGACAGATGATGAAGAAATACTAAATGCTAGAAAGAAATACAAAGAATTAGAGGAAAAATTTGATAAAGAAATTCAAGAAGAAAAGAAGAAAGTACTTGAAGTTGGTGGACTAAAAATAATTGGTACAGAAAGGCATGAATCAAGAAGAATTGATAACCAGTTAAGAGGACGTAGTGGTCGTCAAGGTGACCCAGGTGAATCAAGATTTTACATTGGCCTAGATGATGACTTAATGAAAATCTTTGGTGGAGACATGATTACTAAAGTATATAATACTTTAGGTGCAGATGAAAATATGCCAATTCAAGCAAAGATGTTATCTAAAGCAGTAGAGAATGCTCAAAAGAAAGTTGAAGGACGTAACTTTACAATTAGAAAGAATGTATTAAAATATGATGATGTTATGAATCTTCAAAGAGAGATTATCTACAAACAAAGAAGACAAGTTTTAGATGGTGAAAACTTAAAAGATAGTATATCTAAAATAATTGACAATGTTGCAACAGAAACTGTAAATGCATATATTACAGAAGATGGAGCAAATAAAGATGCGTTAATGCAAGATATATCTACAACATTTGGTATTACTGAAATTGATGCTTTAAAAGATGATAAATTAGACAGTAGCAAGATTATTGCAGAGTTAGAAGAAAAAGCTCATAGCAAATATGAAGAAAAAGAGAAAGACTTTGGAGAAAAGACTTTAAGAGAACTTGAAAGAGTTGTAATGCTAAAAATAGTTGATGAAAGATGGATGGACCATATTGATGCTATGGACGAACTAAAAGATGGGATAGGACTTCGTGCATATGGTCAAAAAGACCCAGTAGTTCAATACAGAATAGAAGGATTTGACATGTTTGATCAAATGGTTGCTGATATTCAATTAAATGTTGTTAAAATCCTTATGAATGCAAGAAAGAGGGAAGGAGCACCTACTAGACAAGAATCTGTAAAAATAACAGGTGAAGGATTAGAAGATACAAATATTTCCTTAAAAGGTCAAGCACCAGCAGGAGAGAAAAACCATACACCTATAGTTAATACAGAGCCTAAGATTGGTAGAAATGACCCATGCCCTTGTGGTTCGGGTAAAAAATATAAGAACTGCTGCGGAAAGAACGCATAAATAGTGAGTTACACGGATTTTAAAAGAGCTGAAAATTTACAAATTAAGTTCGATTGGTCAACAAAAATATAAAAATGTGAACAAAAAACACTGAAAATAAAGGATGTCAGCAAAAATAAATTTGTTGACATTTTTTTTATAATGAAAAAATTAAACTCAAGTTATATTTATTTTTAGTAAATTTTTTTAAAATTCATTGTTAAAAATTGCTTAATATGATAAAATAAAAATGGATTATTTTAAATATTTAACAAAAGAACGGAGTAATATATGAATAATAGATTATTTGATATAAATAATTTTAATATAATACAAGATGAAGAAAATTACTATTTTTTCAGAGCGTTAAATATGGCTGACAACGGTGATATAGAACAAAATATAACAACTGAAAATGGAAATATAGTAAGAATAAGAACAGATAGAGAAAGATACGAGGGAGAAACAAAATATGCAGAAGATTCTGAAATTTCATTAGAAGAACTATATGACCATATAAAAATGCATTATAGGAAAGATACAAATTGTATTTCTCTTACCAGTAATGCAAATGTTGCAGTTAATTATGGAAGAGGAACATATAAAGATAAATATGTTATGATAAAAATTCCAAAAAAAGAATTTGGAGAAAAAAGCATATGCGCTGGACAATATATGCTTACAGAACTGTATTCTAGAATAGAACAAGCAATAGAAAATTTACCGGATGAAAAGAAAAAGAAAATTTTAGAAACTTTTGCTGATATAGACAATGCTAAGGAAAACAAAATTTTAAAGGAAATAATTGCTAAAAGATATAATAGTAAAAGTGAAGAAGTAGATCCGAGCAAAGCACATTTAAGAAAAGGAATAAAGTATGCTTCACCTAAATCCAGAATTAGTAGTTACCAAACATTAGATGAAGAACAATTATTAGAAGTAAATAAAGTATATGCAAAACTTGCAATATTAGAAAATGAACATATACTAGAACATATTATTCCACACTCTTCAAACTCAAAATTAAGGGAAACAATAGGAAATGCTTTTTCTTCTTCTGAGGTAATTCATTATGGTGATATAAAACAACAAAATATATTAGAAATTCCTAAAGAAGTTGTTGATATCTTTGCATTAATACAACAAGTAGATGGTATTAACAAAAACAAAGCAGAAAAATTGAAACAAGCACTAATAATAGCAGTACAAAAAGGAAAACAGATACCTCAAATACCAGAAATAGATTTTACTGTAAAAAGTAATATTTCAATAGAAGAAATGTACGAAATAACAGAAGGAAAAGTTGAATATGGAAAAGCAAATTCAATTGTAAAAAATATGTTCTATTTGAGTAAATCAAGAAAAAATGCAATAGCACTTGCAGATACTTTAAGTACCACACTTGGAGATAATTCTGGATTTGAAGATATAATACAATACATAAGAGAAAATGGATTTAGAATAGAACCAGAAATAATATCAAGAAAAAGTGGACAAGGTGTAAAGTTAAGTGAATCGGTAAATTTAAATTTAGACAAAGAAGAACAAACATTAATAAGTAATATAAAAGAATTATCTCCAGAAGAATTAGAAGACATTTTAAAAAATGGTGGACTATCAAATATTCAAGATATTATTAATAGGACATATGGAAATGAAAGTAACCTAATAGATAAATCAAGATATTATGCAGAAGCAATTATTTCACAATATGATTGGCAAGAAATAGGAATAGAAGAATTTAAAATAACAGAAAGAAATGAGTTAATAAAAAGGCTACAAGATCGAAAATGTATAGAAATATACAATAAATTAAAACAAATTGGAATAGAAGAAAAAAAAATTCCAAGATATTTACTTAATATTGCAACTAGACAAGGATTATATGAAAGATTTTTAAATGGTGAATTAGAACAATTATTAAGTGAAAACAGAGAAATATTACAAGGAAATTTAAATATTGAAGTAATTGAAAGATTTTTAGGGTATTACGATTTAGAAGGTACAGACATAAAATTAAAAGATTATCAGCAAAGAGCTTTTGATAATGTAAATAAAATCTTTGAAAGCCATAAATTTGCTCAAGTAATACTTCCAACCGGTGCTGGAAAAAGCTTTGTTGCATTAACACAAATGCAACAATATGCCAAAGAGCATCCAAATGAAAAAATGCTATATTTGGCACCACAAGATGAAATATTAAATCAAATAAAAAATTATATTGTAAAATATGTACATGGAAAAAAGGATACAGTTGGAAAATCCGTTGATGAAATAGTAGAGGAAGTATTTCCAAATATAACATTTGAAACTTATTCAGGATTACTTACAAAAAGAAATCAAGAAATAATAAAAAGCAAATATGGAATGATTGTATTAGATGAATTACATAGAACTGGTGCAAAAGAATGGGAAGGAAAAATTGATTCACTATTTTCAAGCCAAGAAGAAAATGTTAAAGTTCTTGGCATAACAGCAACACCCGTTAGAGATGTTGATGGTAGAGATATGGCAGAAGAGAATGCTAGAAAACTTGGATATACAGATGAAGAAATTAAACAAAGAAAACATTTAGCATCTAATATGACATTAGAAAATGCAATTAGAATGGGCTATGTAGTAAATCCAAAAATTGTTTATTGTAAATATGACTTAATATCATCAGGGCAAATGGAGAAGTTAAGAGCAAAAATTGACAATATTGAAGATGACACAAAAAGAGCAGAAGAATTACAAAAATATCATGAATTAAGAGCAAGATTAAATAAAGAAATAGATGCAGAAATAGGCGAAGAAGGTAGAAAAAAATTAGAAGAAGAAGGTAGAAAAAATCTTGATAGTGGAATAGGAAAAGAAGAAATATTAAGAGAGCATATAAAAAAAGGAGGAAAATATATTGTATTTATCCCTGTTTCAGATCAAGGAGAAATTGAAGATGAAGATGGAAACAGAATTGGAACAAAAACAGGCGAAGATAAACTAAAAGCATATCAAGATTATTTAAACAAAGTTTTTGAAGGAACAGATATTGTACCACAATGTCATGCTATGAGTGGTAGTTGGAATGGAAAAGAAAAAAATAATGCAGGAGAAGATAAAAATCAACAAGAATTAAATGCTTTTGAATCAGATAATTCAGAGGAAACTAAATTTATGGTTGTAATGAATAAGGCAAATGAGGGACTTCATATAGAAGGTGTAGATGGAATTATATGGTTTAGAGCACTAGATGAGAATTCTAGAATTCTATACCTGCAACAAGTAGGAAGAGCAATATATGCATTGGATGAAGATAATCCTTTACCAGATGATAAAAGACCAATAGTAATAGACTTAGCAAATAATTCTTTAACAGTAAAAATAGAAAAAGAATTTGAAAACTCAGAACCAATAGACGATTTAGAAGCATTAATTATAGTTAAAGAATGGATTGAACAACACAATGGAATGCTACCAGATAAAAATAGTTCAAACAAACAAGAACAGCATTATTATGCAGTATTAAGAAGGATTCAAAGTAAATATAGCAAGTATTTAGATGGATTGGATAATTTTGAAGATTTGAGTGATGAACAAAAAGATGAAATACAACAAATAATTGATTTAGCAACTGAAATTGATTTGTGGAATATAGACTTACCACCTATTCCAAAAGCAAGAGGTAGCAAAGATGAGATGAATCCATTTGAAATTAGTGGGGTTTTAAAAGATTATGTTGAATTTAAAAATGAAATTGATAATTTTAAAAGAAAAAACACATACGAGGAAATAATTGAATGGTTAGAAACACATGATGGACAAATGCCGCAAAGTACATTTATAACAAATGGAGAAAGAAAAGATGTAGCAAAATTAACAGAAGAAGAACATTATCAAGTTAAATTAATGCAAAGATGGAGATATACAGATGAATATAATGTTTTAAAGGAATATGAGGAACAACCAATAGAAAGTGTACCCGAAAAATATAGAGAGAAAATATCGAAATTAAGAGAATATGGGTTAGGTTTAACAACATATAAAGAAATAATAGAATGGTTAAAAACACACAATGGAAAAATGCCTCAAAGTTTTTTTAGCGAAAATGGAAAGCAAAAAAATGCATCCGAATTAACAGAAGATGAAAAATATCAAAGCAATTTGATGGATAGATGGTATAATTCAGAAGAATATAAAGTTTTAACAGAGTACAGAGGCAAACCAATAGAAGATGTTCCAAAAGAATATAGGAAAAAAATATCATTATTAAGAGATTATGGGTTAGGGTTGAAAGAAAAAACACCATATGAGGAAATAATAGAATGGTTAGAAACACATGATGGACAAATGCCTAAAGGTTCCTTTTTCGAAAACGGAGAGAAAAAAATTTCATCTGAATTAACAGAAGATGAAAAATATCAAAGCAATTTGATGGCTAGATGGAGACATACAGAGATATATAGTGTTTTAACAGAATATAGAGAACAACCGATAGAAAATCTTCCAGAAGAATATAGAGGAAAAATAGCAAGATTAAGAGAATTAATACGAGAAAAACAAACAGTATATGAAGAAATAATAGGGTGGTTAGAAACACATGATGGAAAAATGCCACAAAATAGAAAAGATGTGTCAATATTAACAGAAGAAGAATCTTATGAGGTTAAATTAAGACGAAGATGGTATGATACGAAAGAATATAAAGTTTTTACAGACTATAAAGAGCAGCCAATAGAAAATGTCCCAGAAGAATATAGAGAAAAAATAGCAATGTTAAGAGGATTAATAAAAGAAAAGAAAACACCATACGAAGAAATTATAGAGTGGTTAGAAACACATGATGGAAAAATGCCTCAAAGTTTTTTTAGCGAAAATGGAAAGCAAAAAAATGTATCTGAATTAGCAGAAGATGAAAAATATCAAAGAAATTTGATGAGTAACTGGAGAAATACAGAAGAATATAAATTATTAATTCAATATACTGGGAAAACAATAGAAGATGTGCCAGAAGAGTATAGAAAAAAAATATCTGTATTAAGAGAGTATGGGTTAGGTTTAGAAGAAAAAACGCCATATGAAGAAATAATAGGATGGTTAGAAACACATGATGGAAAAATGCCACAATCGACTTTTAGAAAAAATGGGAATAAAAAGAAAAGTTCAGAATTAACAGCAGAGGAAAAATACCAAAAAAATTTAATGAGCAGATGGTATAATACAGAAGAATATAAATTATTAATTCAATATACAGAGCAACCAATAGAAGATGTGCCAGAAGAATATAGAGAAAAAATAGCTAAATTAAGAAGATTTGGATTGGGAATGAAAAAAAGTAAGCTTCAACAAGCAAAACAGCAGCGAGATGAAGCAAAAAATAAAAATGTCCAAGCCAAAGAGCTTGAAGAACAAGTTGCTGAACAATTCAAGAAGAGAGGAAAAAAACATGAAGAACAATAAATTAATAAAATATAAAGATAATGTATTTATTAAAATATTCCAATTTTTTAAAAGAATTTTTTCAAGAAAAAATATACCTATTAGTGAGAATATTATTGAAAAATCATCTACAGACAGTAAAAGTAAAACTGATTTTCTAAAGAATATACAAATTCAAAAAAATGAAGAAGAAATAAGATTAAAAAAATTACAATTGCAATATGATAATGAAGAAATAGATGAAGATGATTTGTCAGAAGAAGAAATTGAAAAGCTGGTTGTTTTGTACGAAAAGGAAACAGAAGAATTAAATGCCGATACCAAAAGAAGAAAGATACATATTCAAAATATGCTAAAAGAAATGAAAAATTAATGTAAAAAAGAAAACAACAACATACTAAAAAATAATAATAATTATTATATAAAATATATTTCTATTTGTAGAAAAAAGTAAAATATATATTAGCTATATTATAAAAATATGATATAATTTTTATTAGTGAACGGATGTGGACATAGTCCTCGATTTGTCCACGGATAATAAATATTTATAATATAAATTAGTACAATAAATACAAATAATATGGATGTTACCTTGTCCTAAAAGCGTTGAAATAACAATAAATATTATAAATACAAATAATACAGATAATATAAAGTTTTTTTGTTCTTGCGGGTCGAACAAAAAATATAAAAATTGCTGTGGTAGAAACAAGTAAAATAGGTAGTTACAGAGGTTAGCAGATAATTATATTTTATATTTTGTCAACGAATTGTCAACCTTAAAAACTGTATAATAAATAAATTAAAAGAGTTAGTATACATATGATATTGTGCTAACTCTTTTAATTATAATATTATAAATGTAATATAAAAAAGGGAGGTTTTGTATGATAAGTATAAGAAAAAGAGGACAAGTGTACCAATATTCATTTGAAATATCAAAGGTTGATGGAAAGAGAAAAAGAAAGAGTAAATCTGGATTCAAAACGAAAAAAGAAGCTATGGAAGCTGGAATTATAGAGTACAATAACTATTTTAATAATGGTTGTAACACAAGAGATGAGAAAATATCATATAGTGATTATTTAGATTTATGGATTGAAGATTACAAGCAAAATATGAAGTATAATACCATACGAACATATAAAAGTATAATAGAAAAGTATTTAAAACCTAATTTAGGGCAATATAGATTATCTGGAATAACAAGTTATCAATTGAATAACTTTATCATTGGATTATGCAATAAATATGATTATTCAAGAGATTATATAAGGAATATATTGAAAGTATTAAAAGTTTCTTTTAGAGATGCAACAGATTTATATGGTTTTATTAATTATAATCCAACATTAACTATAAAAGTACCAACTAAATATGTAAAAAAAATCGAATAAATAAGCATCATTTATATAACCAGGAAGAAATAGACAAAATTCTAATAAGATTCAAGAAAAATGATGTATTTATATATGCTTTCTTAACAGCTTGCTATACAGGGTTGAGAACAGGTGAAGTATTTGCATTAACTTGGGATGACATAGATTTTGAAAACAAAATTATAAAAGTAAAACATAATGTTTATGCTAAAAACAAAGATAACAAAGGCAAATGGTATATAGGAGATACCAAAACAGAAACAGGAGAAAGACAGATCTATATTTGTAATACATTACTAAAAATACTAGAAGGATATAAGCAAAGACAAACTATAAACAAGAAAAGATGTGGTACTGATTATTATAGCCACTATTTAGAAGAAGTAAAGAATAAATATGGTAAAATAACTGAATATAGAATAATTGAAGTCAGAGGCAAAGTCAGATTATCTAATAAAATAAATTTAGTTTTCGTTAATAAAAAAGGGAAATATTCTGGAACGGATAGTATTAGATACCCATTTAAAATTATTCACAATGAATTTGGATTAAGTAATTGTAGATTTTATGATTTAAGAGGAACTTATGCAACTAAAATATTACATGGTGGAGCAGAAATAAGAGATGTTGCAGATTTGCTTGGTCATAGCAAGATAGAAACTACAGAAAATTATTATATATCAAGTACAGAAGAAACAAGAAAAAAAGCAAATGAATTTTTAGAAAAAACAATTCAATCAGACGTTATAAAGAAGATTATAAATTTTGAGTAATTTCTACAAAAAGATTGAATCTTTTATATATGTATGATACAATACAAATGTTCGCAAAAAGGAGGCGCTCTTAATGGGAAATACAAATGGAGATATTATAATATATCAAACAGATGATGGATTGACAAAAATAGATGTTAGAGTCGAAAATGAAACGGTATGGTTATCACAACAACAAATGGCAGAATTATTTGGCTCTTCAAGAACAAATATCATAGAACATATAAATAATATTTATGCAGAAGAAGAATTAGATAAAGAATCAACTTGTCAAAATTTCCGACAGGTTCGAAAAGAAGGAAATAGAAACGTTACGAGAGAAATTCCTTTTTATAATTTAGATATGATAATTTCTTTAGGATATAGAATAAAATCTAAAATTGCTACTAACTTTAGAAAATGGGCAACAGAAAGATTAAAAGAGTATATGATTAAAGGGTTTACTATGGATGATGAAAGACTTAAAGGAAATGGTGGAGGTAACTATTGGAAAGAGTTACTTGCAAGAATTAAGGATATTAGATCATCAGAAAAAGTAATGTATAGACAAGTTCTTGATTTATATGCAACAGCAGTAGATTACAATCCAAAAGATGAAAAATCAATTGAATTCTTTAAAATTGTCCAGAACAAATTACATTATGCTACTCATGGACACACTGCTTCAGAAGTAATATATAAAAGAGCTGATGCTGAAAAGCCTTTTATGGGATTAACAACATTTAAAGGAGATATTCCAGTATTGCAAGATGTTGTAATTGCTAAAAACTATTTAAACGAAGATGAACTAAAAGTTTTAAATAATTTAGTATCAGGATATTTTGATTTTGCAGAAATACAAGCAATAAGGCATAACCCAATGTATATGGAAGATTATATTAAACAGTTAGACATGATACTTTCTTCTGCAGGTGGAAAAGTGTTAATTGGTGCAGGTAGTGTTAGTCATAATCAAGCCATAAAGAAGGCAAAATCGGAATATAAAAAATATCAAGTTAAAACTATAAGCCCTGTTGAAGAGGAATATTTTAAATCTTTGAAAGAAATAAATAGCAAGATGGCAAAAAAAGATAAAAAATAAGTATATTGTATAAAAAGGAGAGTATATGGAACCAAGAGATTTACTAAAAAAATTACATCCTAATCAATTTTCTGATTCAAAGATTATAGACAAAATTGAATGCCCAAGAGAATTACTAGACTTTCATTTGTCGAAATTGTCAGAACAAAATAAACATTTTGACTTTGAAGATTTTATAAAAAATTTATTAGAAAGAGAGATCTGTCCTAATTTAATAGAAGAAACTGGACCTGCAGGAGGAGGAGATGGAAAAGTCGATACAGAAAATTATCCAGTATCAAAAGATATTCAAAATTATTGGTGGTATGGTTTAAATGGAGAAAATGATAGATGGGCATTTGCAATTAGTCTAAGAAAAAATTGGAAATCAAAGTGTGATGGAGATATAGAAAAGATTATAAAAACCGATAGAGACTATACGAAAATTTTCTTTATAACGAATCAAGCCATAAAAAACGATAAGAGATTAGAATATCAAGATGATAAAAAAAGAGAAACTGGGTTGGATATAATAATATTAGATAAAACATGGATATTAGATAAAGCACTAAATATTAAAAATGTCGATTTGCTAAAAATAATAAATATTACTCAACCTTTAAAAGAAAAACAAATTGGTCCGAATGATTTGAAAAAACAAATGCAGATAGAAGAAATAGAAAGAAAATTGCAAGATTATAGTTCAAAAAAATTAGTCAATCAAGACGTTATTAATCTTTCTATGAAGTCAGCTATTTTGAGTAGAGATTTAGAAGACGATGAAGTAACAGTTACCGGAAAGTTTGAACGTGCATTAAGATTTGCAAAAGAGAAAAATAATATTGTAGCTCAAAGAGAGATTTTATATAATTTATCTTGGTATTACAATTGGTGGTTAAATGATGATACAAATTTTGAAAAATATTACATAGAATATCAGAATGAAATTATTAAAGATAAAAAAATAGAAGAAATACTAAAATTAGTTACATTATGGACATTACTATACACCAGAAAGAATAGAGATAAAAATAAAGTAAAGGATGAAACCAATATATTGTTAAAACTTTTAAATGAAAAAAAGAACTCTCCAAGTAGAGTTACACAACTAAAAGCAGAAACTCAAATATGTATTATTAATATTTTATTAAAAAAAGATATAGATAAACAATTTGATAAGCTTATAGCAATTGTTAAAGAAGCAACAAAATTTAAAGAATATGATTTTCTTACTTTATCAAAAATGGTTGAAAATATGCTACCCATATTTAGCGATAATGACAAGTATAATCAGTTATATGAATTGGTAACAGATAAATTAGCAAATAGAAATTGTGAAATACAAAGAGCAAAAATGTATTTAAAAAAAGCAAAAATGTTATTATCTAATAATAAATATTATGAATCAATTAATATATTAGGGAAATGCTTAACATTCCTTTACAAAAATGAAACAGATGGTAAGCTAGTAGAAGCTTATGTTAATATTGGTGGCAATTTCGAATCTATAGGATTACATTATGCTGCTAAAAACTATTATATAGCTGCAATTACAATGTTTATAGATATCTACTTAAAAGATAGATATTTAGACTCATTTTCTCTTAAAGTAATAAATAGGATTATAGATTTAGAAATTAGTGATGGCAATATAGAGGAAGCAATAGAATGGTTTTCTATTAAAAATATTTTATTAAGTATTTTATATGAAAGTAATGAAAATATAAACTTTGATAAAGAAAATGATTATTTTATACAGAGAGATGCACTAATTTCTTCAGAAATATTAAATACAAAAGTGTCAGATTTTCATCTTTTGCCTAAGATAATTGAGATGTGTAATAAATACGAATTAGTAACTTCAGAAGTTATGGCTAAATATACAATCGGTGAATATGATAAACAATTATTAGATGAATGTAATGGAAATAAAGAAAAAGTAGATAAATTAATAGAAGGGTTTTATAAAGATTCACTAAATCAAAAGCTTCCTTTACCAGTTTATAATAATGGAAATGAAAGGACAATTTATTCATTTTTATGTGGTAACAAAATAAAGATAGTTTTTACATCTTCAAAATTAATGCATAGATTTGCTGAATTTTTAATAGCATTGTTAGAAAATACATTTGCTACAATTCATACTCATCATACTTATATGCGAGGAGATATTGTTATACTAATACAACAAAAAAATTCTGGAAAATTTGACATTAATTATTCATTTGATGGAATAGATACTTATACAATAATTTTAGACTCATTTGAAATGTATGATATTTCTGTAGAAAATCATAATCTAATAACGGATATATTATTTAAGTTATTAGCAAATATATTGGCGGTTAATTTTATATATGAAGATTATAATAAAACTTTTAAAGAAATATTTGAAGACGATAAAAGTTTTGAAAGAAGTTTAAATCATACAAATAGTTTATACAATCTTAATAAAATATTTGGACAAGAGAAAGATATAGATATTCCTAATTATAGTATTAGCAGAGATGTAGAATGGTATAAAAATTTAAAAATAGATAAGGTAGAAAAAGAAACAGTTGATCCTTTTGAAGAGAAAAAGAATATTATATATGGAGTTCCCGAGAATAATCCGTTTGAAAATATTTCACATAAAAACATTTATTCTTCTGGAATGATTAAATGTAATCATTGGGATATTGCTAAATGGAAAGGTGTTGTGTATTTAGGTGATAGATTAAATAAAGAATTTATTAAAATAGGTTTTTTATTTGAAAATGAAGAAGGGGCTAAAAAAGTTTTCCAAGATTTAATTGATAATGCAACTAGAGAAGATAAAGATGGTAAGATTGTAGTTTCATTTATAAAAGGAATTAGCAAGACCAATATTTATGATTATAGGGTTATGATTACTGGAAAAGTGAGGATTCCAAAAAATAATTCTGAAAATCTTATTATCAATAATGCTACACGTTTTCATCAAATGAATTGTACAGATGATAAAAATATAGGAATTTTAGAGGATATTATTAATACGGGGAAAAACTATAAAAGTAGCATATTACCAATGATAGTTTATAATAATAAAGAAATAAAACCATTGTGGGAGTATGAAATAATCTTGAAAAATGTTACTGTCAAACAAGCATATGAAATAGGAAAAGATGATTTAGAGGCAGTTGCGATTTTAGAAAACGATAATCCTATAATACCATCACAAATAAAAAATCCACCAATAAACGAATTATTAGAATTAAAGAAACTAATGAATAAATAATGCAAAACAGATTAAAGAGTTAGTGTAAAATATCTTCGGGGAAAATTAGGATAAAAAAATAAGATACCCACTC
>CAMOBD010000045.1 GCA_946578345.1 uncultured Clostridium sp. | reverse complement strand
ATAATGAAATAGATGAATTAATGAGTTTGAATTATGGAGCAGATCAATATGTAACCAAACCATATAACATACAAATTTTATTAGCGAAAATAAATGGTTTACTAAAAAGAAACCAAAAACAAGAGAAAGATATACAAAAAATTGATTGTGATGGTTTTTTCTTAAATATAGCAGAAAGAACTATTGAAAAAGACAATAAAAAACTTGAGCTAACCAAAAATGAATATAACATTTTATACTATTTAAGTATAAATAAAGGTAAGATTGTATCAAGAGATGAGATAATGGACTATTTATGGGAAAGCGAAGAATTTATTGATGATAATACATTAAGTGTAAATGTAAAAAGATTAAGAAATAAGTTAGAAGAATTAGGTTTTGTGGATAGGATTGAGACTAGGAGAGGTCAAGGCTACATATTAGTTTGCAAATAATCGCATTTTGGCGTTGTTAAACTTCGCATGCGAAAATCCTTTGGCGTAGCACAAAGTACGCCTCCGGTTTTCTTGCTCGTTTGCCTAGCCAAAACACAATTCTTTGCAAACTAAATTTAGGAGGAAAATTAAGTTGAATCTTAGAGAATTTATAAAGGAAAAATTGATATTAATCATTGGAACAATACTAGCATTAGTTAGTGTAGAAATATTATTACTTGCATATCATATTGGAATATTAGTACGAATATATTGTGCTTTTATAGTAATTTTTGTTGTAGCACTTGCAATTTTAGTTGAATATAAAAGGAAGAAAGATTTTTACAGTAAATTAACAAAAAATATGGAAGACTTAAAAGAAAAATATTTGATTTCAGAAATAATAAAAACGCCAAGTTTTATCGAGGGCAAGATATTAAAAGAAGTCTTACAGGATACTGGTAAATCAATGTTAGAGAATGTAAATCATTATAAAAACATACAAGAAGATTACAAAGAATATATAGAATTATGGATTCACGAAGTAAAAATACCTATTGCAGCTAGTAAATTAATTATAGAGAATAACAAAAATGAGATAACTAAAAGCATTGATGAAGAATTAGACAAAGTAGAAAATTATACAGAACAGGCATTATTCTATGCTAGAAGTAATGCTGTAGAAAAAGACTATATCATAAATAAAACAAATCTAAAAGAAATTGTAAATGGTAGCATATTAAAGAATAAAACCACCCTACTAAATGAAAAAGTATCAATAGAATTGGCTAATTTGAAGGATGAAGAAGTATACACAGACAGCAAATGGGCTACATTTATAATAAATCAAATCTTACAAAATGCTATCAAATATTCAAAAAGTGATGATAAGAAAATAGAAATTTCTTCTAAAGAAAAAAATGATAAAGTCATTTTATATATAAAAGATAATGGAATAGGAATAAAAAAGGGAGAAATTACAAGAGTATTTGAAAGAGGATTTACAGGAGAAAATGGAAGAATTATAGGACAAAAGTCAACTGGTATAGGGTTGTATTTATGTAAAAAATTATGTGATAAGTTAGGACTAGGAATAGAACTAAACTCAGAAAAAGGGGAAGGAACAGAAGTAAGAATAATTTTTCCGAAAAATAGTTATACGAATTTTTGAAAAATGTATAATAAATCGCAATATTTTACATAAAATAATAATATATTTATTATATTCACTTGACATTAGTGACTCAAAAATTGTATAATAAATATAGAAAATCGTGGTGTTTCACAACCTTATAAGAGAGAAAGTTATAAATCGGGTGTTTCACAGCCTTATAATTGAGAAAGTTAAAATCAAGAGAAGGTATCTAATGTGATATCTTCTTTTTTGAACTAGTAGAATAAAAAATTGAGGACGGAGTTACTAGATGAAGTAACTCTTTTTTGCTGAAGTAACAAAATTAATCTACCTTACAAAAATTTAAGACAAATGTAAGATTAAAAAATGGCAAGTGAATGAAAAATCGTTTATAATACAATTAATAAAATTGAAGAAAAATTATAATTATTCTTCAATCTAAGGAAAGGAGATTAGAAAATGAGCAATGTATTAGAGGTCAAAAACATTGAAAAATACTATGGAAATAAATCAAATTTAACAAAGGCTATTGATGGTATTAGCTTTAATGTTGGAGAAGGGGAGTTTGTTGGAATAATGGGAGCATCTGGCTCAGGAAAGACTACTTTGTTAAATTGTATTTCAACAATAGACAGAGTAACAGCAGGAAAGATTATTATAAATAATCAAGATATTACAAAATTAAAAGGAAATAGATTAAACAAATTTAGAAGAGAAGAATTAGGTTTTATATTTCAAGATTTTAACTTGCTCGATACTTTAACTGCTTATGAGAATATTGCATTGGCACTTACAATTCAAAAAGTAAATCCAAAAGAAATAGATAAAAGAGTAAAAGAAATAGCAGAAAAGCTTGATATTTCTGGAATTTTAAATAAATACCCATATCAAATTTCTGGAGGACAAAAGCAAAGAGTAGCATCAGCAAGAGCAGTTATAACAAATCCTAAGATAGTTTTAGCGGATGAGCCAACTGGAGCATTAGATAGCAAATCTGCAAGGCAATTATTAGAGACATTTGAGCACTTAAATAAAAACTTAGGCGCAACAATTTTGATGGTTACTCATGATGCTTTCACAGCTAGTTATGCAGAAAGAATTATATTTATCAAAGATGGAAAGATATTCAATGAGCTTATAAAAGGCGAAGATACAAGAAAACAATTCTTCGAAAAGATAATCGAGGTCCAAACACTTCTTGGAGGTGATTTGAACGATGTTATTTAAGTTATCTTTAAGAAATATGAAAAAGAGTTTCAAAGATTATGCAATATATTTTTTAACATTAGTATTAGGTGTAGCAATCTTTTATATGTTTAACTCTTTAGATAGTCAACAGGCAATGCTTGAAGTATCGCAGTCAACAAGGCAAATGATACAATTAATGATACAGCTTCTTGGAATGATTTCAGTTTTTATTGCAATTGTACTAGGATTTTTAATTGTATATGCAAATAACTTCTTAGTAAACAGAAGAAAAAGAGAATTTGGTATTTATATGACTCTGGGTATGGGAAGAAGGCAAATATCTGCCATTATCCTTTTTGAAACAATATTAGTAGGAATTTTATCCTTAGTTGTAGGAATTTTTATAGGTGTATTTGCTTCACAGTTTATGTCTATATTAGTCGCAAAATTATTTGAAGCTGACATGACTGAATTTACATTTGTCTTTTCAAAAGGTGCTTGTATAAAAAACTGTATCTACTTTGCCGTAATGTATTTGGCAGTTATTATATTTAATACATTAACCATTTCAAGATATAAACTAATTAACTTACTAACAGCAGTAAGAAAAAATGAAAAAATAAAAATGAAAAATCCTATTATCTCAATACTTGTGTTTATCATTTCAGCAGTAATATTAGGATATGCCTATTATCTAGTAACTGGTGGAGTACGTGAATTACAAACAGGCGATGAATTACTAAAACCTATTTTAATGGGAATAGTGGGAACAATAGGAATATTCTGGTCTTTATCAGGATTTATATTAAGAGTTATACAATCAAGAAAAAGCATTTACTTAAAGGGAACAAATATGTTTGTATTAAGGCAACTTAATAATAAGATTAATACGAACATAGTCAGCATGACTGTAATTTGTTTGATGCTATTTATGACAATAAGTGTATTATCTAGTAGTTTATCCATAAAATCGGCATTAGATTCTCAATTGGATAGATTTACACCAGTGGATTTGAACTTATATAAAACAGCATATTTACCAGAAAGCTATGTAAGCTCGTATAGTGGAAAAACAATATATAATACAGAAGAACAAATAGAAGATTCAAGGCACCCAGTAAGCTATACACTTGAAACAAATGGATATGACATGAATAATTTAAAAGACATAATAGAACTTCCTATTTATGCGTTATCAGAATGGACTATGGCAGATAGTTTAGGAGATTATTATGAAGCTACAAAAACTCAGTACCCAATGCTTAGCTATGATATGGCTGAACCTATCATAAAAGTTTCAGACTATAATAAAATTGCAGAGCTTTATGGAGAGGAGCAATACACATTAAATGATGATGAATACATTGTACTTTGTAATTATGACCAAATGATAGAAATAAGAAATCAAATGCTAAGTAATAATTCAAATATAGAGATAAATGGAAAAACATATCATTCAAAATACAACGAATGTAAAGACGGTTTTGTATTTATAGCGACAACAGAAATAAATGCAGGAATTATATTAGTACCAGACAATTTTGAAGTAAAGGATGCAGATACAGAACAATACTTTTTAGCAGCAAATTATAATGCAGAAACAGAAGAAGGAAAACAAGAGATAGAAAATACATTAATAGGCAGTGGAGATACAGAATTTTTTGAAAATGTTGAAGAAAAAGGAATAGAACTTGATGGATCTTCTAAAATCAGTATAACAGAATCTAGTAAAGGACTAGCAACAATTATCATATTTATTGCCATTTATTTAGGTATTGTATTTTTAATTGCAAGTTCTGCAATCTTAGCATTAAAACAGCTCACGGAAAGTTCTGACAATAAACAAAGATACACGATACTAAGAAAAATAGGTTGTGATGAAAAAATGATAAATCAGGCTCTATTTAGACAAATATTTATATTCTTTATGATGCCTTTACTATTAGCCATGATACATTCAATATTTGGAATTAAATTTATATTATCCATGTTAGAAGTATTAGCATCACCAGATGAATTATTACCTTCCGTTATCGTTACAGCAGTAATTATTGGAGCAATTTATGGAGTGTATTTCTTGGCGACATACTTTGGTAGTAAGAACATTATTAAAGAGGATGATTGAAAAATAAATGTAAAAAGAAATGAGGTGGTAAAATGAAAAAGTTATTTAAAGTATTAATTTTCTTATTATTAGTTGGAATAAGTATAGCTTTATTATTCATAGGTAATGGATATAATATGTATAAAGAGGCAATAGAAACTATGCCTCTCGAAGAAAAAGTTGAAGAAATAAGAGGAAAAGAAAATTATGCAGAGTTTTCAGAATTACCACAGATGTATGTAAAAGCAGTTATAAGTGTAGAAGATAAAAGATTTTTTAAACATAATGGGATAGATATTATTGCAATAGGAAGAGCAGCAATTAATGATATAAAAGCAATGTCTTATGTGGAAGGTGGAAGTACAATAACACAGCAACTAGCAAAGAACATGTACTTCACTATATTACTTGCAGGAATCCCAAATGCACCTTCTGTATATGCACCGACTAAAAATCCAGATTTAGCGAAACAAAGGCAAAGACAAGTAATGGATAAAATGATTGAAAATGGATATTTAACAGAAGAGGAAGCAAATGAAATATTAAAACAAGAAGAATGAATTCATGTGCTAATTGTAGATGAAGCAGTTAGCACAAAAACATCCATTTTATTTCGAGAGGGAACTACTAAGAATAGTGGTTCTCCTTTTGTTTTTTAACAAACTAATCTCTATTTCTTCAAAAAAACTTGTAACTTTTCTCTAAAAAATGTTATTATGTATGTGAAAGATAACAAAATAAAAGACATGTCTATGAGTATTGAAACATAAGACTTAAAGGAGATTTTAAATGTTAACAATTAGACAAGAAAATAAAAATGATTACGAAGAAGTATACAATGTGATTAAAACTGCTTTTGAAACAGCAGAGCATAGTGATGGCAATGAGCAGGACCTAGTAGTTGCATTAAGAAAAAGCGACAATTTTATTCCAGAATTATCTTTAGTAGCAGTTATGGATAATAAAATTGTAGGATATATTTTATTTACTAAAATAAAGATAGGCAAGCAAGAAGAGCTTGCTTTAGCACCTCTTGGGGTATTACCAGAGTATCAAAAAAAAGGCATTGGAAGTGTACTTATACAAGAAGGACATAAAAAAGCAAGAGAGCTTGGGTATCATTATTCTGTCGTTTTAGGTAGCGACAAGTATTATCCAAAATTTGGATATATTCCTACAAAAGAATATGGAATAGTAGCACCTTTTGATGTACCAGACGAAAATTTTATGGCGATTAAATTAAATGATGCAGAAATAGAAATAAAAGGCATTGTTCAGTATGCAAAAGAGTTTGGAGTTTGAGAATTTTGAAAAGACTACTTATTGATAGGGAGAGTTTTTATGAAGAAAAAAACGAAAATTATATTGTTTATAGCAATACTATTTATCATTGCTATAATTGCCATTACATATACTATTACGCAATACGAAAAATACACACTTACAATCTTAGAAATAGATGGGAGCGATATCAGAGCGGAGGAAACGGTTGCTGTACCTCAATATTATTATTTTTCTGCTGAGAATGCTAAAATAAAAGATATCAATGGAAACAATATTGATATTTCCAACTTACAAGTAGGAAATGTTGTTGAGGTAACAAACAAAAAAGATAATTCAATAGATAATAACGTAGATTTAGCATCTTCAATAAAATATTTGTCAAAAGTAAAACAAATAAAAGTAATAGATGATAAAGTAGAATAAAAGAGTATTTTGGAAAATAAATTTATAAATTAGAGAGAGTAGTTTATAAAGTGAATTAGGTATTTGCCTAACTTTTAGGATGGAATTCACTTTATATAACTACTCTTTTTTTAAAATTATTATAAAAATTCTATTGACATATTGTTATATAGTGTTATAATAACAATATAACAGTTGGAAATAATAGCATCATAAAAAGGAGTGATGGTATGAACATTATAATTAGCAATAGTAGTAGTATACCAATTTATGAGCAAATAAAGACTGCTATAAAGCAAGCAATATTTTCTAATGAATTAAAAGAAGAAGATATGTTACCTTCCGTCAGAAGTATGGCAAATGATTTAAAAATTAGTTTTTTAACAGTAAAAAGAGCTTATGATGAATTAGAAGAAGAAGGATATATCAAAACAGTTCAGGGAAAAGGAAGTTTTGTTGCTCCAAAAAATTTGGAATTAATAAAAGAAGAAAAACTAAGAGAAATTCAAGAACTTATAGAAAAAATTTATGATATCTCAAAAATTTCTAATATTACAGAAGATGAAATTAAAGAATTGTTTAAAATAATATTTAATGAGAATTAGAAAGGACGAAAATGTATGAAAAATAATATTGAGTTACAAAAAGTTTCTAAAAAATATCAAGGTTTTAGCTTGAAAAACATTAGCTTTAATGTGCCAGAAGGAAGTATTGTAGGACTAATTGGAGAAAATGGTGCAGGAAAAACAACTACAATAAAGTCAATATTAAACATTACAAATGCAAATGGAACAATAAAAATATTGGGAAAAGATAATAAGAAAAATGAAAAAGAAATTAAAGAAAAAGTTGGAGTAGTGTTAGATGATAGTTTTATGTCTGAATACCTAACGGCAAAACAAATTAATTCCATTATGAAAGATTTTTATAAAACATGGAATGAAGAAAAATATTTTGGTTACTTAAATCAATTTAATTTACCAACTAACAAGCTAATTAAAGAGTTTTCAAGTGGTATGAAGATGAAATTAAAAATTGCAACTGCAATTTCTCATGAGCCACAAATTTTAATATTAGATGAACCTACAAGTGGTTTAGACCCTATAGTAAGAAGTGAAATTTTAGATATCTTTAGAAAATACATAGAAGAAGATGAAACAAGGTCTATCTTGTTATCAACTCATATTACTACAGATTTAGAGCATGTTTCGGACTATATCGTCTTTATTGAAAAAGGTGAGATTATTTTTAATTTACCAACCACAGATTTATTAGAAAACTATGGAATTATAAAATGTAGTGAAGAAGAGTTTTCTAAACTAAAAAAGGAAGATTACATCAAATACAAAAAAGAAAAATATCAGTATGAAGTCTTAACAGATGACAAATACAAAATTAAGCAAAAGTATAATATTGCAACAATTGATAAACCATCTATTGAGGAGATTATGTTGTTATATATTAAGGGGGATAAATAATTATGAATATTATTAAAGGATTAATAAAAAAGGATTTGTATAATTTATCTAGCTATAAAATGTCTTTACTTATAGTTATTATATTTTGTGGAATTGCAATTATAGGTACAGGTAATATTAATTTTGGACCAATATTAATATGCACAATAATGGGAATGATTTCACTTTCTACTTTTAGTTATGATGAGATGTCAAAATCGAATAAATATATTCTAACACTACCAACTAACAGGAAAGAAATAATAAAATCAAAGTACATTTTAGCAATTGGAGCTACAATATTAGGTGGGATATTTGGATTAGTGCTTACCATAATTATTGCCAATGTGATGAACTATTTCAGACCTGAAAATTTGATTAATTTAGATTATGGCAGTCTAATTACAACAACCATAGGAGGAATGTTTGGAATATCATTAATCCAAGCAATACAAATACCAAGTATTTATAAATGGGGAGCTGAAAAAGGTAGAGTTCAAATGTTTATTTTAGTATTCATACTAATTTTATTAGTACTTGGAATTGGATACTTGATTATGAATGCAAGTTTTAATATAAATTTAGAGACTATAGAAAATGTTATGAATCAATATGGATTAATATTACTAGTACTTCTTATGGCGATTATGTATCTTATATCGTATAAAGTATCAAATAAAATATATAGAAATAAAGAAGAGTAATATTAGACAATATATCCTTTTTGTCCCCAAAATATTTAGCAATTGAACAACGAGTCGAATTATTAGGAATTATAGTGCTTATGAAGAATAATATATATGTGATAAAATATAAAAAACGGAGGAAATAAGATGAACAAAGAGGTATTAGAAGTTACAGATTTAAAAGACATGTTGAACAAGACAGGAGAACTTTATGGGGATAGACCTGGATATAAGATAAAAATAGGAGAAGGAAAATATAAGGTATATACACATAAAGAAATAAGAGATATGATAAATTATTTGGGAACAGCGCTAATTGATTTAGGGCTAAAGGATAAAAGAATTGCTGTTATTGGAGAAAATAGATATGAGTGGGAACTTTCATATTTATCTGTTGTTTGCGGTACAGGAATAGTTGTTCCAATTGACAAATCTTTACCAGCAAATGAGCTAGAAGAAGTAATAGAAAGGTCAGAAGTAGAAGCGATTTTCTATTCTCAAAAATATGAGGAAATTATTGAAAAAATAAAATATAGTGAGAAAAACAAATTAAAACATCTAATTTCAATGGATTTAGAGTCAAACATAGAAGGAATATATTCACAAAAAGAATTAATAGAAGTTGGTAAAAAATTGGTAGAAGAAGGAAATAGAGAATTTTTAGATGCAAAAATAAATCCAGAAGAAATGCAAATTATGTTATTCACTTCAGGTACAACATCAAAATCAAAAGTTGTTGCTTTATGCCATAGAAACCTAGTATCTAATTTAATGGATTTTGCAACTGTATTAGATATTAATTCAAGTGATAGAATATTATCATTTTTACCATTACACCATGTATTTGAATGTACAGTAGGAATGCTATATTCTCTATACATAGGAGCAGAAAGGTCATTCTGCGAAGGAATTAGACATATAGTACAAAACTTAAATGAATACAAAATAACATTTGCTTCATTTGTTCCTGCAATTTACGAAAGTATGTATAAGACTATTCTAAAAGGTCTTGAAAAAGAAGGAAAATTAGAAGCAGTACAAAAATTAATGCAAGAAAATAGAAACAAAACAATGGAAGAGAAGAAAGAAATATTCAAAGATATACATGCTATCTTTGGTGGATGTGTGCGCTTATTTGTTAGTGGAGCAGCAGCATTAGACCCAGAAGTGGAAAATGCATTTAGAGATTGGGGAGTTAATTTATGCCAAGGATATGGACTAACAGAAACATCTCCAGTTATAGGTGTTGAAACAGATGAAAACTTTAGAGTGGGTTCAATAGGAAAGCCACTTCCACATATACAAGCAAGAATAGAAGATGCAAATGAAGAAGGAATGGGTGAACTTGTAGTAAAAGGACCAAACATCATGCTTGGATACTATGGAGATGAAGAGGCAACAAAAGAAGTATTAAATGATGGATGGTTTGCCACAGGAGATTTAGCAAAAATAGACGAAGATGGATACATATTTATTTGTGGAAGAAAGAAAAGTGTTATTGTTTTAAAAAATGGTAAAAACATATTCCCAGAAGAGATGGAAAATTTAGTAAACAAAATAGAAGGAGTAAAAGAATCTTTCATATTTGGAAAACAACAATCTGAGGATAAAAAAGATATCAAAATAAATGTAAAAATTATATTTGATAGAGAAATTATGAAAGAGGCATACAAAGCAGAGACAGACGAAGAAATACATAAAGTATTATCAGATAAAATAAAAGATATAAATGCTATAATGCCAAAATATAAAGCAATAAGAGGAATGCTAATTTCAGAAGAGCCACTAATTAAAACAACAACAAATAAAATTAAAAGACAAGCAAATTTGGAAGTAATTGAATCAATGAATTAGATAAAAATATTATTAGAAAATCCCTCAAATATAGAGGGATTTTAAACATTTATAAATACATTATAAAATTCTTTTAAAAAAACTATTGACAATTGAACAAACATTCAACTATAATATAGTAAAGTTGAATAGATACTCAACTAAAAGGAGGTAAGTTCAGATGTCAAAAAATGAATTTATATGTGATTGTAATATCATACATGAAGATGTAGTAAATAGAACACTTGCAAAAATGCCAAAGCAAGATGTATTTAATAAATTAGCAGAATTTTTTAAAATTATTGGTGATACCACAAGAACAAAAATCTTATTTGCTTTGGATGAAAATGAAATGTGCGTATGTGATATTGCAAATGTATTAGGAATGAGTAAATCTTCAATATCTCATCAATTAGGTACTTTACGAAGAATGGGAATCGTAAAATGCAGGAGAGAAGGAAAAGAAGTGTACTATATGCTTGATGATGAACATATAAAACAAGTATTTGAAGTGGGAATTGAGCATATTGAACATAGGGTTTGAAATTTAGCAAGTTTATTATGTTGAGAAATTCAATATCTACCACGTGGGATTACTTAAGCCAAATGATAAAAATATAATAAAATGGAGGAATTTAGTGTATGAAAAAAGATGTAATTAAAATAGTTGTTGCTCTTATATTATTCTTATTAGCAATGCTTATAAATTTTCCAAATGAATGGATTAATAATTGTATATTTATTCTAAGCTACCTCATTGTAGGTTTTGAGATTTTACGAAAAGCTGTAAGAAATATTTTTAGAGGTAAAGTTTTTGATGAAAACTTTTTAATGGCAATAGCAACTTTAGGAGCGTTTGCAATTGGAGAATTTCCAGAGGCAGTAGCTGTTATGTTATTTTATCAAGTAGGAGAGTTGTTCCAAGACTATGCTGTAGATAAATCTAGAAAATCTATTGCTAGTTTAATGGACATAAGGCCAGACTATGCGAATATAATTAGAGATGGAAAAGAAGAGAGAGTTAATCCAAATGATGTAAAAATTGGAAATACTATTGTTATAAAACCAGGGGAAAAAGTTCCACTAGATGGAGTGATTATTGATGGAGAAACCACACTAGATACAAAAGCTTTAACTGGTGAGTCTGTGCCAAGAGATGCAGAAAAAGGAGATACAGTACTTAGTGGTTGTATTAATTTAAGTGGAACAATCAAAATGGAAGTGACAAAAGAATTTGGAGAATCAACAGTAAGCAAAATTTTAGATTTAGTAGAAAATGCTAGCAGTAAAAAAACAAAATCAGAGAATTTTATCACAAAATTTGCAGCTTACTACACGCCAATAGTAGTTATAATAGCAGTGATACTTGCAATAGTGCCACCACTAATTATGGAAGGAGCAAGTTTTCAAGACTGGCTATATAGAGCATTATCATTCTTAGTTGTATCTTGTCCATGTGCATTAGTTATTTCAATACCTTTGAGTTTCTTTGGAGGCATTGGAGGAGCATCTAAAATAGGAGTACTTGTAAAAGGTAGCAATTATTTAGAAGCACTATCAAAAGCAGAAATAATGGTATTTGATAAAACAGGCACATTAACAGAAGGTGTTTTCGAAGTACAAAATGTTGAGCCAGTTGGAATTAGCAAAGAAGAGTTATTAAAAGTAGCAGCATATGCAGAACATTATTCTAATCACCCAATTTCAAAATCAATTAAAAAGGCATATAACAAGGAAATTGATGAAAAAGAAATCATAGACTCACAAGAATTATCTGGAATGGGAATTACAGCCAAAATAGGCAAGCAAAATGTACTTGCAGGAAATGAAAAATTAATGGATGAAAAAGGAATTGAATATGAAAAATGTACACATATAGGAAGTGTTGTATATATTGCAATAGATGGAAAATATGTTGGACATATTGTAATTGCAGATAAAATAAAAGAAGATGCAAAAATAACAATAGATGAACTAAAGAAAAACAATATAAAGCAAACTGTAATGCTTACAGGAGATAGAAAAAACATAGGAGAAGCAGTTGCTAAAAAAATAGGAATTGATAAAGTTTATGCAGAACTATTGCCAGATGGGAAAGTAGAAAAAGTAGAAGAATTATTAAAAACAAAATCACCAAAAGGCAAGTTAGCATTTGTTGGAGATGGAATTAATGACGCACCAGTACTTGCTATGGCAGATATAGGGATTGCAATGGGAGGACTTGGAGCAGATAGCGCTATAGAAGCAGCAGATATAGTAATCATGACAGACCAGCCATCAAAAATAATAAGTGCAATGAAATTATCAAAAAAGACAATGAGAATCGTAAAAGAAAACATTATATTTGCAATAGCAGTTAAAGTTTTAGTCCTAATATTAACTGCATTTGGATTATCTACAATGTGGCAAGCAGTATTTGCAGATGTAGGAGTTTCAGTTATTGCAATACTTAATGCGCTAAGAGCGTTGAGAGTGAAATTGTAACAACAAATGACAATTTTTCAAAGAAATTTTTCAAAACTACTTGTCAAAAATACGCTAATAGTGTAGAATAAAGTTACACTGTTAGTACAAAACAAAAAGTACTAGAATATAAAATAAATAATGTGCGAAGTTCTTTGAAACAAGGTATTAGATGTATAATATTTTAGTACTTTAGTTTTGAAGAGTGTTCTGTGAAAAAATAAACTTCGTTTTTTTACACAGATAATAGCAAATTTTTTGGATGAAATTTGCAGAAAGAAATAAAAAATCAAAGGAGAAAGTTTGTTATGAGTAAGAAGATGTATAAAAAAATGAAAAAAGGATAGACTAAGAGCAAAGTAAAATAAAAATTTACGTTGTGAGAAATAGTCTATCTTTTTGCATATCATAACAAAATCAACAAAAAAGGAGAAGTGATGAGATGCAAAGTATAGAAAAAATAGAAAAGTATCAAAGAACTTCGAAAGACACATTAAATAAAAATAGAGAGAAAGGAAGGATGAAAAGTATGTTAAAAAATAAATCAGAGCAAGGTATAACGCTGGTAGCGTTGGTAATAACAGTGATTATAATAATTATACTAGCAACAGTGGCAATCAATTTTGCATTTGGGAACAATGGATTAATAACAAGAGCAGAGCAAGCGAGAGACTTTTATGCAAATGATACAAAATACACAGAAGAGTCAATGAGTAATGTGGAAAGTTATTTGGAAGGAATGTTGCCAGGAGGAAGTGAAGATGGAGGAGATGAGCCAGAAGAACCAGATGTACCACCAACACCAACAGTGCCAGGAACAGTAGTAGATGCAATACCAGGAGAAGGAGAAGAAGCATATGTATTCACAGACACAACAACAATAAAAGATGATTTAGATAATCCA
>CAMOBD010000044.1 GCA_946578345.1 uncultured Clostridium sp. | reverse complement strand
TTAATTCTTTAGGTACTAAATTATTTTTTATAGCATCAGTATGTATTCTATAATTGATTTTTGAAAGTTCTCTTTTAGCATTCCAACCTATTTGTTTCTGTTCTTCTGCTTTCAATCTTTCAAATTCTTTTATTAGTAACAGTTTAAATTTTGGACTAATCCACATTCCAAATTCAAAAGCAATATCTTTATGAGCATAAGTTCCTCCATATCTTCCTGCTTTTGATATTATTCCAATCGCATTTGTTTTTTCTGTCCATTCTTTAACACTAATTTTATAACTATTTAAACCTGCTTGACTTTTAATTATGGCGAATTCGCCATAATTAAAATTAGGATTATGAATTTCTTCCCAAATGCCTAAAAATTCAATGGTGTTTCTGTTCCTTAGCCAATCTGAAACAAAGAAATCTCCATCTTTTGATTTTAACATATCAGTAATTGATATATAATCTTCATCATTAATTTGTATATAGTTTATTTTTTGATTTAAAACGCTTAATTCTGGCATATCTTGACCTCCTCTTTGAAATAATATAACAATTAATTTTTATTATTATATCAAACATAAGTTTTGCAATCAATACTATTTGAAAATTTTGTAAAAATATTCTATAATATTGTAAAAATATGACAAAAGGAGAACGTAAATGTATATAGATGATTTGTATGATAAATCAATAAAGAAAATGAAAAATATAGCTAAATTAAAAAAGATGGATTTACATATTCATTCCCCTGCATCTAAAGATTATATTTGTTCAAAAAAAGATATAGATGTTATGAAAGAATATGAAAAGTTTATAAATAAATTTATAGATTCGGATTTAGATGTTATCGCAATAACTGATCATAATACCATAGAGGGATATAAACAAATAAAAGATATTATCAATAAAAATGTTGAATTGAGAGGCAAATTAAACGGAAAATATATAATGCCAGGAATTGAAGTTACATGTTTTGCAAGACATTTTTTAATTTATTTTTCAGAAGGAACTAAAATTTCAGTGATAGAAGAATTTATAAAAAGATGTGGAATAGATAATGAAAAAGATAATGATAAAGCAAGTGCTGATAGAGTAACACCATTAACATTATGCGAAATTGCAAATGAATATAATGCTTTTGTATGCTTACCACACGCAGATGGAGATAAAGGATTTCTCAAAGATTATATAAAAACCTCTAAAAAAGATGAAGAATTTATAATTAATGGAGGAATTGTTGAAAAAGTACTTAAATCTCCAAATATGCTAGGAGTTTGCATTAGTAATGAAAGCAATAGAAATGAATTGAGTAAATTAATAAAAAACTTTAATAAAGATTTAAAAATTTTTAAAGCATCAGACAGCCATAGTATTTTGAATATAGAAAATTATAAAGGCTCAGGAAAACCAATGGGAACGCAATTTTTTTATGCTAATTTAGGTGAATTAAGTTTTAGAACGATAAAATCTTTTTTTAAAAATCCTAATACTCAGATATTTGAGAGTATTCCTATTAAGAAAAATCCTTATATAATATCTACTTGCATAAAAGGAAGCTTTGTAAAAAATAAAAGTAAAGATTCCGAATGGGAAATAATACCTTTTTCACGAGAATTAAATTGTTTTATTGGAGCTAGAGGAACTGGAAAATCAACTATTATAGATATAATAAAGTATGCTTTTAATTTTTATGATACGGAAACATATTATAATTCAAATAATGATGATTATTTAATATATAATGTTGATGAAGTTGAAGAATATGATGAAATTGAGGAAAAAGAAAATATTATAAGTAGATTTGATGAAATTGTCTTATTTGTTAATAAAGATGATGAAATTTATGCTATAACTGTTGCTCCAAAAGGAATAAATAGTCCAAATGTTACAATCTATACTTATAAAAATAAGTTTAAAAAACAAATAAATTCCGTTAGGCTAGATACTACAAATATGGATAAAATTATATCATTTCTCAGTGATATAAAGCCAATAATATATCAACAGAAGAATATATTGGAAATTGGAAATAACAAGATGAAAGTTACTAAAACTATTTATTCGATTATAGAACGAATCATAGGAAGAGAATATCAAGAATTATGTTTAGAAAAAAAGATATTACAAGATGAAGTTAATGAACTTTGCAAAAAAATAGAAATTGAAAGAAATAGAGATGAAAATGCAGAAAATAATTCGAGAGCATTAATATCAAAATATAATAAATTATTTGATGTTTCTGAAAAGATAAATACTTATAATATTGAAACTCTTGATAAAATGAATAAAATTTTAAATGATAAATTAATACTAACTTATGAAATTGATTTACCAAGAAGATATAAAGAGAATATTATTGATGAAATAGTAAAAAATAATAAATATAAAAGCAATTTTAGTGGATATGAAAAAGAACTTGAATTAAGAAAAAGTTTAAAATTTCTATTTTCTAAAATATCAAATACACATGATTTATTATATTTATTATTTACAAATCAATATATGGAAATATCTAAAAAAACAGGATTAGATGAAGGGTTATCAAAGGGAGCCTGCGAATATACATATAAATATTTTCAGTCTAATTACGTTTCTAATATACCACAAGTAATTATTGATTTTAAACTAAATGTTAACTATGGTATGAGTAAAAAGAAAATATATAGAGAAAGAATGAATTTATCTTTTGGACAAAAAGCTGTTGGAATATTATTGATTTTACTTTATGGCACGACTATCTCTGATAATAATCAATTATTAATTTTAGACCAACCAGAAGATGATTTAGATAATGCATATGTATATCACACATTAGTAAAAGAATTGGATAGAGTTAAAGAAAAAAGACAATTAATCGTTGCTACTCATAGTCCAAATATAGCAGTTGCAGGTAATTCAGAAAATATTATAGTATTAAAAGGTAATGGCGAAAATAGTTGGATTGAATGTAATGGAACAATATATAACAATGCAGTATCAACGGAAGCAATAAATATACTTGAAGGAAATGAAATAGCATTCAAAGAAAGAGCTGAACTTTATGGAATAATTATCTAAATATATCTTGTCAAAATTGATAAATTATGTTAAAGTAATAATAATAAATCGAGTTATATAAGAGAGCTTGAAACAAAGTAGGCATTTTTTCGCATACCTGCTCCGTAATGGCTCCAATGACGAATCTGTTCGGACCAATAGAATAGATAGCTATAAATATCATTCTGAAAAGGATGGTATTTTTTGCTTTAATGTTAGAAATTCAAAGTAAAATAGGACAAATATATTGTAAAATGTTGGAAATTAGTATATAATAAGAAAATCCTTTTCATAAAGGAAATCTTTTGGAAAGGAGGAATCTTCAATGAATAATGCGGATTTAGTATGGCGTTTGGTTGAATTATTGCTACAAAAAGAAAATGACTTGAGACAAGTAGCTCTTGACCAAGCCGAAAATGACAGAATGCCAAATGACCAAAAGCAAGATGAGGTTTAGCTAACCGAAAAAAGATAATGTAGCACTACCACATAGCTACATTATCTTTTTTTAGAAAAAGAAAAACTAAATGCTACCACACATTTAGTTTTTCTCGAATCTCCAATGAACAATTTATTGTTACTTAATTAAGCTAAATATAGTATACTACATTATTTATTATATGTCAAACGATTTTTTTCTATTCAAAAAAATTTTTAATTGATGGACCTGTCCCTAATGGCACTATTTTCAAAATATCATTGACATAATTTTCTAAAAATAATATAATATAGCTTGTAAAAGCAAGGAGGCAAATCATGGGATTTTTTGATAAATTAAAACAAGGATTAAGTAAGACAAAAAGTTCATTTGAGGAAAAAATGAACAATGTTTTTAGTACATTTAGAAAAGTGGATGAAGACTTATTAGAAGAATTAGAAGAAATTTTGATAATGTCTGACGTAGGAGTAGAGACTTCTACAAAGATTATCAATAATCTAAGGGATAGAGTCAAGAAAGAAAAACTAGAAGATGCAGAAGATGTAAAACAAGCTTTAAGAGAGGAAATAAAAGCGATATTTGATTCAGTAGATAATAGTTTGCACTTAGATACAAAGCCATCAGTTATACTAGTTGTTGGTGTAAATGGAGTTGGCAAGACTACTTCCATAGGAAAGATGGCAAATAGATTAAAACAAGATGGCAAAAAGGTAGTTGTTGCTGCTGCAGATACATTTAGGGCAGCAGCAGTAGAACAATTGGAGATTTGGGCAAATCGTGCAGGGTGTGATATAGTTAAAAGAGAAGAAGGAGTAGACCCTGCGTCTGTAGTGTTTGATGCTATAAAAGTAGCAAAAGAAAAAGATGCAGATGTACTAATTTGTGATACGGCAGGCAGGTTGCATAACAAAAAGTATCTAATGGACGAGCTTATTAAAATTAAGAAAGTTATAGATAAAGAGCTTCCAGATGCTTCAAAAGAAGTATTAATGGTATTAGATGCAACAACTGGACAAAATGCGATAAGTCAAGTAAAAGCATTTAAGGAGACTGTAGATATAACTGGTTTGGTGCTTACAAAATTAGATGGTACTGCAAAAGGCGGAGTTGTAATTGGAATTACTAATGAGAATAAAATGCCTGTTAAGTTTATTGGAATAGGCGAGAAAATAGATGATATGGAGATATTCAATAGCGATGATTTTGTAAAGGCGCTTATTTAAAATTTTACTGTTTAATGGTTAAAATTAATTAAAACTACCGTTGAAGGACATGCTTAATTCAAATACCATTAAACAGTTATAAAAATTTGACAAAAAGGTTTATAGATACATCCTTAAAAAATCTAAATTTGAAAAAAGGAATGGCAGTTTTATGGTTGAAAATGAAATGAATTCAAACAAACCGAAGGTTGATACAATTAACAACAAACAAGAAACAAATAATAGCACACAGTCTAATAAAAATGTGCACCGCAAAAAAAGTAAAGCAAGAATGTATATAGTTCTATTATTTATACTTGTTGTGGCTATTGTTGGATATGTTATTTATAGAGGAGAGTATTTGGAAATCTTAGAAATGGGAGAAGAATATATAAGCATATTCTGGCAAAATGTAAATTATTCAGTAATAACATTTGGAATTAATTTCCTTGTGTTATTCATAATTATGTACATGAATAACAACAGAATAAAAAAGGCATTAAAACAATTTTTCGAAACAGAGAAAAAGGAGATGCCGAAACTTCCAAATAAGTCACTAGCATTTATAATATCTGTTATAGTAAGTGCTGTTACAACTGAGCTTATATTAAACCAATACATGCTATTTGCAAATAGCACATCTTTTGAAATAACAGACCCTGTATTCGGCTATGATATAGGATACTTTATGTTCCAAAAGCCTTTTATAGAAACAATACTAATGTATGTAATGCTTTTAATAGTAGGATTAACAATCTATACAGTAATTTATTATATAGCAGTATTTAATATTTGCTTTGATGGTGTTGATAGAGAAACATTAAAGAAAAGCAAATTGTTAAAACAATTATTTGCAAATATAAAAATACTTGCAATAGTTTTAGCTGTGTTTGTATTTATCAAAACACAGGATATAGGATTTGGTAGATTCTTGAATTTACAAGAAGATACTACATATTCAATCTATGGCGCTGGAGTAACAGATGTAACAATAAAATTATGGGGCTATAGGATATTACCAATAATTATTATATTATCAGTATTTATGGCAATAAAAGCATTTAATGATGGAAAAACCAAAAAAGTAGTTGCGTGGGTATTGGTTGTGCCAATCTATATAATAGTTCTAATAATTGTAATGGCTTTATTCCAAGCAATATTTATAACACCAAACGAACTAGACAGAGAAGAAGAAAACATACAAAATAATATAAATTATACTAAAGAGGCATATGGCATAAATGCAGAAGTATTTACTATAGAGAATGGTGGAGAGACAATTACAGAAGATACATTACGTGAAATGGATGAAACAATTAACAATATTGTAATTGTTGATGATGAAACTGTACTTAAAGATTTGAATGCAGTACAAACAGAAAAAGGATACTATACTTATGATACTGCTAAAATTGCAAGTTATAGAGTAAATGGACAGCAACAATTAGTATATGTTTCGCCTAGGGAGATATCAAATACAAATAGCACATATAATAATCAAACATATGAATATACTCATGGATATGGAATAGTAGTTACATCAGCAACTTCAACAGATACAAATGGCAATTTACTAAAACTACAGAAGAACTTTAACACATCAGATACAGACGTAGTAACTGTTACAGAGCCAAGGATTTATTTTGGATTACAAACTAATAACAATGTTGTAACAAACAGTAAGAACAGAAAAGAATTCGATTATCCGGCTTCAAGCACGACTAATGCAGAAAATGTATATGATGGAGAAGCAGGACTAAGCCTAAACTTTATAGATAGGTTTATACTAGGAATAAAAGAAGGAGACTTAAACCTAGCATTTTCAGCAAATGTAAATAGTAATAGCAAAATTTTAACAAACAGAAACATAATAGAGAGAGCAAAAACATTAATGCCATATCTATTATATGATGAAAATCCATACATGGTAGCCAGCGATAATGGAGAGCTTATATGGGTATTAGATGCATATACAACATCAAATAATTATCCATATTCACAAAAAACAACAATACAATTAGATACTTTGAACAAGTTAGAGTTAAACTATATTAGAAACTCAGTTAAAGTACTTATAAATGCATATGATGGAACAATAAAGTTCTATATAACAGATAGAACAGACCCGATAGCTATAGCATACGAGAAAATTTACCCTGATTTATTTACAGATGAGCAAATATCAAGTGATGTAAGTAGTCAATTCATCTATCCAGAATTTTTATATAATATACAATCTGAGATAGCAAAAAGATATCATGATGTACAACCAGATGTGTTATACAGAGGTGATGATGTATGGGATGTAGCTACACACAACACAGGAAGAGTATCTACAAATACAGGAACAGACATAGAGCCATATTATACAATGGTAAAAACAATAGATTCGCAAGAAAGTAAACTTGGATTGGTATTACCATATACACCAGATGGAAAGCAAAACTTAATCTCATATATGGTAGGAACATACGATGGTGGCACACCAAAACTTACTATATATAAGTTTGAGGCAGATAGCAATATTTTAGGACCAATGCAATTAGACACACAAATTGAGCAAGATGAAGAGATATCTGCAGAATTAGAGGCATTAAATGTAACAGGAACAAGAATAACTAAAAATATGATAATAGTTCCATTAGATAATACACTTCTATATGTAGAACCAGTATATCAACAATATATAAACGAATCAGATTCTGTACCAATATTAAAGAAAGTAATTGTTGCATCAGGTAGCAAATTGGCTATTGGAGATAATATGACAGAGGCTTTAAGAAATCTAGTATCTCAATATGCAGTTAACATAGAAGTAGAAAACACAGATAGTGTAGATGATTTAGTAGATGCTGTAATTAAAGCAAATAATAATTTAAAGGAATCAACATCAAATTCTGATTATGAAATGATGGGAAAAGATATAAAAAGATTACAGGATCTAATTAATCAATTGGAGAATGTCGTAGAAGAAGAAAGAATAGAAAGTAATACAATAGAAGAAGATAGCGTGAATAATATAGCAAATAGCATTTCTTCAAATGAGTTGTCGTTTTAGGGACAGACCTTAAAACGACAAAAATG
Organism: uncultured Clostridium sp.; assembly: GCA_946578345.1. Lineage (GTDB taxonomy): Bacteria > Bacillota > Clostridia > TANB77 > CAG-508 > CALXVA01. The sequence goes on along the minus strand of CAMOBD010000044.1, from coordinate 6,147 downwards.
GGAAAAAGGGGACAGACCTTAAATTCTCATTTATGGGAAAATGGGACAGACTAATAGAAACAAAGTATGACAAATCAAAATGTCGCAAAAAGGCCTGCCCCCAATGCGACAAAAGAAAGGATGGAGGTTAAAATGAAAATTACAAATGTTGAAGCTCTTAAAAGAATTGCAGTAGAAGTAAGAAAAGGTATAATTGAAGCTGTGTATAATGCGAAGTCTGGACATCCAGGAGGAGCATTATCATGTGCGGATATTTTAACAGTTCTATATTTTAATCAAATGAATGTTGACGAGAAAAAGCCAAATGACCCTAATAGGGATAGATTAGTGCTATCAAAGGGACATGCATGCCCAGCACTATACAGTGTGCTTGCTCAGAAAGGATATTTTGATAAAGAACTTTTGAAGACTTTTAGAAAGATAGGAAGTGATTTGCAAGGCCATCCTGATATGAAGAAAGTACCAGGTGTTGACATGACAACAGGGTCTCTAGGACAAGGCTTATCTGCAGCAGTTGGTATGGCAATTGCATCTAAGATGGATAGAGCTGGATGCAAGGTATACTGTATAGTTGGAGATGGAGAAATAGAAGAAGGACAAGTGTGGGAAGCACTTACAGCAGCAAGCAAAAATAAACTAGATAATTTATGTGTAATACTAGATAATAATAACCTACAAATTGATGGTGAAATAGAAAAAATTGGAGGAATGAATAACTTAACAGAGAGATTCCAAAGCTTTGGATTTAACGTGATTACTGTTGATGGACATAATATAGACAATTTAATTGATGCATTTACAACAGCAAAGCAAACTAAAGGAAAGCCAAGTGTTATAATAGCAAAAACTATTAAAGGCAAAGGCGTATCATTTATGGAAAATCAAGCTGGATGGCATGGAAAGGCTCCAAGTGAAGAGGAGTATAATAGAGCTATGGAGGAACTTAACAGTTCGTTAATTGAAAAATAGGAGGTCTAGTAGTAGTGGGTGAAAAGGCAACATTTAAATCTAGTGTATATGTCATAATAAAAAGAGAAGGTAAGATTTTACTGCAGAGAAGAAAAGGAACAAAGTTCTGGTGTGGTTTTTTGGGTTTACCTGCTGGACATATTGATATAGATGAAAATCCATATCAAGCTATGAGAAGAGAATTAAAAGAAGAGTTAGGAATTGATACAACAGAAGAACAATTAATAAATCCAACTGTAGTACAAAGAAATTGTACTGATGATGAAAAACAATATTACGATGTATATTTTGAATTAAATGGGAGTTATGCGGAACCAAAAATTATGGAATCTAATAAATGTTCAAAATTAGTATGGGCAGACGAAAATAATTTACCAATGGACATGATTACATATGAAAAAGAAGCTTTAGCTAAAAGAAAAGAAGGAATAAAATTTTATTATACAACTTCAAATGAAGAAGAACAGGATTTACCTAATTTGGGAAAGAGCAAACAATAGAAAAATTATAAATAGTTAGGAGGAAATAAAGATGAATTTAGATAAAAAAATTGCTACACGCCAAAGCTATGGGGAGGAACTTGCTAAATTAGGAGAGGAAAATAAAGATATAGTTGTACTTGATGCTGATTTGACAACTGCAACTAAGACAGGTATATTTGCAGAAAAGTTTCCAGATAGATTTATAAATGTTGGAATTGCAGAGCAAAATCTTATGGGAATAGCAGCTGGACTATCTACCTTTGGTAAAATACCATATGCTAGTACGTTTGCAGTGTTTGCGGCAGGAAGAGCATATGAACAAATAAGAAATAGTATTGCATATCCAAAATTAAATGTGAAAGTTGTAGCAACACATGCTGGAATAACTGTAGGGGAAGATGGAGCTACACATCAAATGATAGAAGATTTGAGTTTGATTAGAACATTGCCTAATATGACTGTAATGTGTACATCTGATGATATTCAAACAAAGTGGGCAGTAAGAGAAATATCAAAAATTGATGGACCTGTTTATTTGCGTTTATGCAGAATGGCTACACCAATTATATATGATGTAACAGAAGAATTTGAGATAGGAAAAGGTGTACAGATAGGGCAAGGTACAGATGCTAGCATTATAGCAACTGGTGCAACTGTGGCAGAAGCACTAAAGGCACAAGAAATATTGAAAGAAAATGGAATAGATGTAAGAGTTATAGATATGCATACAATAAAACCTATTGACAGAGAATTGATAGTAAAATGTGCAAAAGAAACAAAAAGAATTATTACAGTTGAAGACCACAATATAATAGGTGGACTTGGATCAGCAGTGTGCGAAGTATTATCTGAAGAATATCCAACCAAAGTAGAAAGAATGGGAATTCCAGATTGCTTTGGAAGAAGCGGAAAAGCTGAAGAGTTAATGAAGTATTACAAAATAGATAGTAGTGCAATTGTAAACAAAGTGAGAAAATAGGGACAGTCCCCAAATTCTCATTTATGGGAATTTGGGGACTGTCCCTATTTTCTAAAAATCTTCCATAATAGTAATAATAAAAAGAAAAATGAAGATATTTCGAGTAAAAACAGCATAAATTATTCTAAGAAAGAAAATTTATGTTGTTTTTTATCAAAAAAACTATTGCAAATAATTATTTTTATTGATATGATATAGAGGTAAATTAGGAGGAATAGAATGATTGAGTTTAGAAATGTAAGTAAAAAATATGATACAGGTACAGAGGCTGTTCATAATGCAAATTTTAAGATTGATAAAGGGGAGTTTGCGTTTTTAGTTGGTAGTTCTGGCTCAGGAAAATCTACATTAATTAAGCTTATATTGAAAGAAGAAGAGCCTACATCTGGACATATTATAATAAATGGAAAAGATACAACTTTTTTGAAACCTAAGAGAGTACCATTCTTAAGAAGAAGTATGGGAGTTGTGTTCCAAGATTTTAGATTATTGCCAGATAGAACTGTATATGATAATGTTGCATATGCGATGTATATTGTAAGAGCTACGCCAAAACATATAAGGAGACAGGTTCCTATGGTGCTATCTTTAGTAGGATTAAGTGACAAGGCAAAAGTTTATCCAAACGAGTTGTCTGGTGGAGAGCAACAAAGAGTGGCTTTGGCTAGAGCTTTGGTTAATAATCCTTCTATGATTATTGCGGATGAGCCTACAGGAAACTTAGACCCAGATACAGCTTGGGAAATTATGAGTTTACTCAAGGATATAAATGGTAGAGGAACAACTGTAGTTGTAGCAACACATGCTAAGGATATTGTTGACAGGATGAAGAAAAGGGTTATTCAGATTGAAAAAGGCAATATAATAAGAGATGATAAAAAAGGTGGGTATAATAGTGAAGTATAGTATTTTTGGTTATTTAATAGGGGAAGGTTTTAGAAACTTTTTTAAGAACAAAAAATCAACAGCAGCATCATTAATTATTATGTGTGCTACAATGTTTATATTTGGTATATTTTTCTTAATAGGAGAAAATGTTAATTATATAATGGAGCAAGTTGAGTCTGAACAGGCAATGCAGGTATTTATAAATCCTGATGCTACTCCAGAGCAAGAAGCTGAATTGGAACAAAAGATTAAATCTATACAATATGTAAATACAACAGAATATGTTTCAAAAGAACAAGCTCTAAATGATATGAAGTCATGGCTTGGAGAATCTTCAGCTTTGCTAGATCCATATTCAGGAGAGGAAAATCCATTTAAAGCTTCATATGTAATTACTTTAACAGATTTAACAAAAAATGAAGAAGTACAAGCACAAATAGAAACATTTGATAATGTATCAAGTATTCAAGCTGGAAATCAAACTGTAAATACTCTTGTAAATATAGCTAATGGAATAAGAACTGCAACAGCTGTAATTTTGGTGTTACTAATACTTATATCTGTATTTATTATATCAAACACTATTAAACTTACAGTTCATGCAAGAAGAAAAGAAATCTCTATCATGAAATATGTTGGTGCAACAAATGGTTTTATAAGATGGCCTTTTATGGTAGAAGGTATAATTATAGGAATTGTGGCTGCTTTGATTTCAGTAGTAATATTAGGATTTGCATATAATTTTGTGGCAGATAAATTAGTTAATAGTTCTATGGTCACATTAATAGGAGTAAATTTCTTGAGCTTTTCAGATATGCTTACAATGCTATTTATAGTATATATAGTAATGGGAATTGGTATAGGTGCAATTGGTAGTGCGATTTCTATGAAGAAATACTTGGATGTTTAATTTATACTACATACAAAGTATTTAATAAAATATGGAAATATAAAAATACAAAGGAGAGATTTTCTATGAAGAAAACGATTATTTCAATAATTTTAATTGTTGCAATACTGTCTATGTATGTGATGCCATCAATAGCGGTAACGCAAAGTGATGTAGATGAAATGAAAGAACAACAACAAGAGGTTGAAGACCAAAAAGAAGAAGTTACTGCACAAAAAGAATCTGTGATGGATGAAATAAGTGCGCTTACAGCTCAGATTTCAAAATATGAAAGTGAAATTTCAGAATTAAATGACAAGATTGATGAATTAGAAAATTCAATATCTGATAAAGAGGAAGAAATAAAGCAATTAGAAAAAGAGACGGAAGAGAAGAAAGAACTTCTTATAGATAGACTAGTTGCTATGTATGAGGCAGGTCAAACTACATATTTAGATGTACTTCTTGCATCAGAAGATATGACATCTTTAATTTCTAACTACTATAGAATAGAAGAAATTGCAGAAGCTGACCAAGCAGTTATTGATTCAATAATAGAAAAACAAGAGCAAACTGAGCAGGCTAAGAAAGAATTAGAATCAGAGAAAAAAGAAGTAAATGATTCAAAGGCAGAAGTTCAAGAAAAAAATGCTAGTTTGCAAACTGCAAAATCTTCAAAACAAGAAAAAGTTAATAGCTTATCTGCAGAAGAGAAAAAGTTACAATCAAAAATAGATGAATTTGAAGAAGCAATAAAAGATGCTGAAGAAGAAATAAAAAGAGCAGCACAAGAAGCACAAAATAGTGGAACTGGGTATGAAGGAAGCTTTGAAGGTATGTTTGCATGGCCACTATCATATAGTTGCAATATTATAACATCTATATTTGGATATAGAGATGCACCAACTGCAGGAGCATCATCAAATCATGGAGCAGTTGACATTGCAGTTAATTATGTCCCTGTATATGCACCAGCAGATGGAAAAGTTATAATATCAAGATATCTTTCTGGATATGGAAATTATGTAATGATAGACCATGGAAATGGATATTATACAGGATTTGGACATTTGTCTTCATTTAATGTAAGTCAAGGACAAGTAGTTTCAACAGGACAACAAATAGCAACATCAGGAAATACTGGTGTTTCAACAGGACCACATTTACATTACGAAGTATACATAGGGGGAACAGCAAATTCATATAGAGTTGACCCACTACAATATACAAGTCATCCAAGCTTAGTATATTATTAATAATAATTGTAAATAATAGAAGAAGGAGGCAAATATGAAAAGAAAAGTAATTTGTATAATATTAATTATTTTAATATTGCAATATTTTTGTACTTTTGTATTTGCCGAGAATTCTTTAACAAATAATATTACAAATGAACTAGGAAATAACACAACAAATGAAGAAACAGAAAAATTGGAACAGCAAAGAGATGAAGTAGAAAATAAAATAAATGAAACAAATCAGCAATTAGAATATGTTCAAGAAGAATTATCGGATACCTTACTTAAAGTACAAGAAATAGAAGATAAAGTAATTTCTTATCAAAAGGAAGTAGATGAATTAGACATACAAATGAAAGAACTTCAAACTTCTATTGATGATGCAACAGAAAAATTACAAATAGCATTAGAGGATTATAATGCAAAAAGTGATATGCTTGCACAAAGATTGGTTGCAATGTATGAAGCAGGAGATACAAGCTATTTAGATGTACTTCTTAAATCTAATAGCTTAACAGATTTTTTGTCTAGATATTATGCAATAGAAGAACTTGCACAATATGATAGTGAATTAATTGAGCAAGTAAAAATAGAGAAAAATAACATAGAACAGACAAGAGAAAAACTTGAAAAAGAGCAAGCTGAAATAAAAATATTAAAAGCAAAAAGTATTTAATGAACAAAATAAACTATCATAAAATA
>CAMOBD010000043.1 GCA_946578345.1 uncultured Clostridium sp. | reverse complement strand
CTGCTTTTTTAGATGGTATTGATTGTATTAATCTTAAAATTTGCTCTGTAGTCATCACATCAGTATTATAATATTTTCCATCAGATGATTGCATTTTCAGTTGGTAACAGTTTGTTACCAACTCACTTCCTTCTTTATTTAATCTCTTTTTCAATGTTTTCCAGTATTTTCTTTCACCTTGATAATCATTATCTGTTAATGCTGCAACTATATCAACTACTGAAAAATACCACTTTTCTTGTTCATCATTCCATTTAGCTCTATTTTTTTATCTTCAAATAATTTTAATTCATTATTTTGTTCCATTGTTACCTCTTTTCCTTAAATTGTTCGAAAATTCCAAATACCTTAAAATCTCTTTTATTTCTTCTATTTATATCATAATTCTAACAATTTTTCAATACATTTACGAAAATTTGTTCTCCTATTTCACTACCAATTTATTCACTTTTGAATTTATGTAGTTCTCTAGCTTTCCCATAAACACTTCTGGCTCTATCTCTTTTTTAACTACCATGTCTAAGCCTTTTTCCCAGCTTGCAGTAAGTTTTGGATTGAGCATATCTGGCATTGAACTATTTACAACATCATAAATTACTTCTCCTTTTTTAGTACTCTTATTAATCACTTACTTACAAAAATTATAAAAGAAAGAGAGACTTCGAATTTTCAAAGTTCTCTCCCTCTGTCTGTGCTTGGATATAATTGAAGCAATTTTACAGTGGTCAGTGCTATTTTATATAAAACGCGACACGAAAACTAGTTTTGACTAATTTATCATTAGGATTGCATCGATATCCAGCAGGGCAGCTAGCTCCTATATAATAGAAATCGCCACCTCGGATAACACCATACGATTTTCCCCTCCGTTCTTGTGTATATTCACTAACATTACCTGCAAAGTCATATATGTTATTAGCACACCAATCTTCTCTACTTCCTGTTTCAACTACTTCTTGTGGCGAATTTTCTGTGTTCCAATAATTACCCCATTTAGTAGAGCTACTTACAATATCATATATAGTTTTAACTTCCGTTTTGATAAACCATTCCAATACTGAATCATATTCTGCGCCAAAAACCAGATGACTTTTAACTGCTTCATTGCATTCCATAGTGGATGCCAACTTCTTGGCATTGTTAAAATTGATGTCTGTCCACGGCATATTTCTTTTTACCGACTGCGGTTCTCCTTCTGAACTCTTGGAAATGTTATAACGAGAAATATAAAATCCCCCATATTTTTTTACACTTTCAATTTGTTCAAGCAGTTCACCATTTAAAGGTTCATTGAATTTTCTATCCGAAAATTCATCATCGCGATAGTTTCTCCTTCCGAATTTCTCGGTAAATGAAACCCCATCAAGTGTTCCATTGGCTTCCAACAATTTCACTGGTACCCATACCATTTGGTCATATGTACTTTTTAAGAATTCAACATCATTTTGGTTTGTCCAGCAAATGTCGCATACCTTTTTATCTGGAATTCGATAAATAACTAGACCTTTATTATGGTCCCAAATTGTATTTTCGCTTTCGACTCCAGATACTGTCCAGCCTGGTGGAACTATCGCCTTATTTCCGTCTTTGTCGATATAAACAGATAATAATTTGGCATATTCTCCAACTGATACAGATGGAAGTTTTTCCAAAATAGCATAATTTGAAGTAGGAGCCATAGCTATGACAATTAATTCTCTAGCTGATACAGATGGGACTTTTTCTAAAATAACATTATTTGAAGTAACACTCATAGCTCTGATAATTAACTCTCCACTTGTTTCCTCTGAAATTTCAAAGTTTATACCATCTTTTGCCTCAAGCACAACTTTTTCATACCGTTTCATAATGTGATACCTCCTCGTTGTATTTTTATAACGGTTTCAACATGACTATTGTCATTATATTGATAATACCATATTTTCTTATATTTTGCAAATTTTGCAAAAATTGAACATCAAAACACCTTTATTCCTTTTCTACCACTTCACTACCAATTTATTCACTTTTGAATTTATGTAGTTCTCCAGCTTTCCCATAAACACTTCTGGCTCTATCTCTTTTTTAGCTACCATGTCTAAGCCTTTTTCCCAGCTTGCTGTAAGTTTTGGGTTAAGCATATCTGGCATTGAGCTATTTACAACATCGTAGATTACTTCTCCCTTTTTAGTAGGCGTTATAATTTGTGTTTTTGTATTTATTGCAATATATCCTATTCGTTCTAGTTTCTTCATTATTTCTGCTCTTGTGGCACTCGTTCCAATTCCTGCTCCCTTTATTTGTTCTCTTAACTCTTCATCTTCTATTAATTTTCCTGCATTCTCCATTGCTAATATTATAGAGCCTGAATTGTATCTTGAAGGTGGAGTTGTTTCTGATATTTTTATTTCATAATTTACTACACCTATTTCTTGTCCCTTTTTTAGAGAACTCAAAATTTCTAAATTGCTACTTTCATCGCTGTTTTTCTCGCTTTTATTATTTGCACTTTCTGCATTTTCTTTGGCTATGCTATCCACATTTTGCACATTCATCTGCAAGTCTTTTCCGCTTCCCTGCTCCTCTTTTTTCTCATCTGCTTGTTTTCTTTCTTTTAGCACTTCCAAATACCCTTGTTTTGTGCATACTTTACCACTTGCACTAAATTCTTCATTTTCCACATTTATTTTTGCAGATATTTTGTTATACTCCGCTGGTGGGTAAAATATTGCTAAAAATCTTTTTACTATTACTTTATACACTTGTTTTTGTAATTCTGGTAATTTATCAAAATTTTCATACCCTTGTCCAGTTGGAATTATTGCATAGTGATCTGTTATTTTGCTGTCATTTACATACTTCGTTTTTGTTAAATCTGTTTTATATTTTTCTTCTGCCATTTGCTTAATATATCCTTGTACCTCTTCATCTCTATATCCTTTTGCAATTCCATTTAAATTCTTTGAAATCACTTTTGCAATAGCTGTTGAAAGTACTCTAGCATCAGTTCTAGGATATGTTACAAGTTTCTTTTCATATAAATTCTGTATTAATTCCAATGTCTGGTCTGGCTTTATTTTGAATCTTTTTGTACATTCATTTTGTATTTCTGCTAAGTTAAATAAAAGTGGAGCATTTTCTTTAGTCTTGCTCTTTTTTATTTCTGTAACTACTGCTTTTTTTCCTTGAAGTGAAATTATGAAGTCCTTTGCATCTTGCTCTTTCTTAAATCCTGATTCATTGTATAATTTTGGTGACTCAAACATTTTTGATTTTTCATTTACTTTCCACTCTGCTTTAATAGAAGAATTTTCATTTCCAAATTCTCCAATAATTTTGTAATATGGTGTTTTTACGAAATTTCTAATTTCTCTTTCTCTTGATACAATCATTCCCAAAACACATGTCATAACTCTACCAACAGAAATAGAAATTCTATCTTCATCAAGCTCGCTTGCAGCTCTTCTTCCATAAATGATAGTAAGAAGCCTTGAAAAATTTATACCTATTAAATAATCTTCTTTAGCCCTTAAATATGCCGAATCTGACAAACTATCATACTCAGACAAATCCTTTGCTTGCTCTATCCCTCTTTTTATTTCTTCTTCAGTTTGAGAGTCTATCCATACTCTCTTTCTGTTTGGCTTCTTTATTCCTATCTGACTTTCAACTAATCTAAAAATATATTCTCCCTCACGCCCAGAGTCAGTTGCCACATATACAGAATCAACATCTTCTCTTTCAAGCAAGCCTTTTATTATGTTGTATTGTTTTTGTACATTTGGTATTACTTCATATTTATACTCTTTAGGCATAAAAGGAAGAGTATCTAGCCTCCAAAATTTAAGTTTTTCATCGTACACTTCCGGATACGACATAGTAACCAGGTGTCCAACACACCAGGTTACTATCCAACTTTCAGATTCTAAATACCCATCTTTTCTTTGTCCATTTATCTTAAGCACCTTTGCAAACTCCATTGCTACAGAAGGCTTTTCCGTTATTAGTAATTTTTTAGTCATCTCTTATCATCGTTCCTCAAATATCAAATGTTATCTTTTTATTCAAACAAAATTATATCCATTTCAGAAGTAAATTCACTATTTCCATATGGATACACTATGTATAGTTCTTGGTTTGGTCCTAGGAAATATGCTCCTGCATTATCTATATTATACATATCACTTGCCAAATCTCTTACAAAAACTGTATTATATCCCATACTTTGTAAATTCTCAGCCTCTTGATTTTCTGCAGTTACAACTTGCATTATTTTGTTATTTACATCATCTCTGTTTAATCTTTTCATTGTAATCAAGTCTATTAATGATGCTTCTTGATTTGTAGATAAATTATAGTTATATGTTCTTATAATAACTCTTTGTGCAGAATTTCCCTCTTTTAACGTAGACTTTATTACTACTGATAAAACATTACTATTTATATATGCTGTATAATCTACTGTATATATAATTTTCTTTGTACTATCTGTATTTTGTATTACCTCATTTGCTTTATTTACAAAATCTGCCTGTGTCATTGAATTAAATGTATTAGACAAATCACTTCTTATATTAATTACTGGTATATTCAAATTAATTTCGCAGAATTCATTAACTCTTTCCGTACTCAAAGAATATACTATTTCTTGCGTTTGGTCATTCTTTTGTATTCCAGTTGTATCAAACGTACCTAAGTTCAATTCATTTGTAAATAAATCATTAAAATCAGATTTGATTTCATCTTGAGTCTTTTCTTGTATTACATTTTGCTCTTCCTCCGCAACACCTGTTCCTGTTGGTGATGAATCAATAAACTGAGCATAAATTCCAGCTATGATTGCAAAAATACAAAATAAACTGATTAAAATATATAATACTTTTGGATTTTTCATTTATTACTCCATTCCTCTCTACATGAGATTTTTCTCTACATATATAGTATACAACAAAATCCACCAAATTTCAATTACTAATTCACATAAATTTCACCTAAAATTTATTGACTTTAAGCCAAATTTGCTGTATGATATAGTATGTAGAAAAATGCAAACAGAGCGGAGGTTTTTATATAATGTTATGTTCAGACTGTAAAAAAAATAATGCAGTTGTTTTTGTAAATAAAAAAGATGATAATGGTAAAAATACCTTAGAAGGTTACTGCTATGATTGTGCTAAAAAAAGAGGTATAAATCCTATAGATAGTTTGATGAAACAGGCAAATCTTACAGAAGATGATTTAAACAACATGACACAGCAATTTGAAGCAATGTTTAATGATATGTCTGATGGTATGAACTTTTCTGAAGTTCAAGAGGATAGTGAAGAATATAATCCTGATGGGACATCTAATGCTATGCAATTTGGTGCTATTCCTTTAGGCTCAATATTTTCAAATATGTTTGGCAATCCTAATGAAGATGTTTCTAGCACTTCAGGGCAAACTTCTTCTGGAAAGAAGAAAGTAAAAGTAGATAAAAAGAGTAATAAAAGAAAGAAAGCATTAGACACATTTGGTACAAACTTAACTCAAAAAGCTAAAGCAAACCAACTTGATGCTGTTATTGGTAGAGATAGAGAAATACAAAGAGTTATTCAAATCTTAAATAGACGTTCTAAAAATAACCCTTGCTTAATTGGTGAGCCAGGTGTTGGAAAAACTGCAATAGCTCATGGGCTTGCAATTAAGATTGCCAATGGTAAAGTTCCTGCAAAATTGCTAAATAAAGAAGTATATCTTTTAGATATGACTGCTATGATAGCTGGAACACAATTTAGAGGTCAATTCGAAGCAAGAATGAAATCTATAATTGATGAATGTAAATCTCTTGGTAACATCATTCTAGTAATTGACGAAATACATAATATAATCGGTGCTGGAGATGCAGAACATTCAATGAATGCTGCAAATATTTTAAAACCATCACTTGCAAATGGAGAAGTTCAATTAGTTGGTACAACTACATTAAAAGAATATAGAAAATATATTGAAAAAGATAGTGCTTTAGAAAGAAGATTTCAACCAGTTATGGTGGCTGAGCCATCTATAGATGACACTATTGGAATTTTAGACGGAATTAAGAAATATTATGAAGAATATCATAAAGTAAAAATTTCAACAGATGTTATTAGACAAACTGTTATTATGTCAGAAAAATATATTCATGACAGATTTTTACCAGATAAAGCAATAGATATTTTAGATGAGGCATGTTCTAGAATAAACTTAGATAACAAAGAATTGTATGATTTAGAAATTCTAAAAAATGAACTTTCTAAGGTACAAGAAGAAAAAGAAGAAGCTGCTCAAGCAGATTCAACTGAGGATTATCAAAAAGCTGCAGAACTTAAAACTAAGGAATGTGCTTTAACTGAAAAAATTGAAGACTTGTCTAAAAAGATGGAACTTAAAAACTTAACAGTTCAAGATATTGCTGAAGTTATTGAAAGTTGGACAAAAATTCCTGTAAAGAAAATAACTGAGGCAGAAACACAAAAACTTTTAAACTTAGAAGCTAACTTACATAAAAGAATTGTTGGTCAAAATGAAGCAGTTGAAGCTGTATCTCGTGCTATTAGAAGAAATAGAGCAGGATTAAAAAGCACAAAAAGACCACCTTCATTTATCTTTGTTGGACCTACAGGTGTTGGTAAAACAGAACTTGCTAAATCTTTAGCCTATGAAATGTTTGGAAATGAAGAATCTATTATAAGAATTGATATGTCAGAATACATGGAGAGCCATTCTACTTCTAAGCTTATTGGTTCACCTCCAGGATATGTTGGATATGATGATGCTGGACAATTAACTGAGAAAGTAAAGAGAAATCCATATTCGATAGTATTATTGGACGAAATAGAAAAAGCTCATCCAGATGTGTTTAATATACTACTTCAAGTATTGGATGACGGAAGACTTACAGATGCACAAGGAAATACAGTAAGTTTTGAAAACACAATAATTATAATGACATCTAATGCAGGCTCTAATTTAAATACAAACTCAATAGGCTTTGGTGGTGGACAAGTAAATAACAATGCAATAATGAATGCTTTGAAAGATACATTTAGGCCAGAATTTTTGAACAGAGTAGATGAAATAGTTATATTCAAACAATTGACCACTGATGAGTTAATGCAAATAGTTGACTTGATGCTAAGCGATACTCAAAAGGCTTTATCAGAAAAAGATATAAAGATGAATATATCTGACGATGCTAAAAAATATCTGCTTGAAAAAGGTACAGATGTAAAATATGGAGCACGTCCATTAAGAAGAGCAATCCAAAGATATTTAGAGGATGAGCTTTCAGATATGATATTAAAATCTGAACTTACAAATGGTGGAACTATAAATGTAAGTACAGAAAATGATAGGCTTAAATTTGATGTACAATAGAATACTTGACATTTTATTATGTTTTAATTAAAATATTTATCATTACAAATAGAAGGAGCAAAATATGTTAAAGAATATACCAAATGCACTAACAATACTAAGATTTATTTTAATAATACCAATAATATACTACATTCTTACAGGGCAATATGTTGCAGGATTTATAGTATTAACTATATCTGGACTGACTGATGTGTTAGACGGATGTATCGCAAGAAAGTTTAATTTCATTACTAACTTTGGTAAATTAATTGACCCACTTGCAGATAAATCCACACAAGTTGCCGTGCTTGCAGCACTTACATTTAGAGGAATTATACCTCTTTGGATGCTAATAATAGTATTTGTGAAAGAATTAGTAATGGTAGCAGGAGCATCATTCCTATATGGAAAAAAATTAGTAGTATCTAGTAGATGGTACGGAAAGCTAACAACAGTATTATTCTATGTTGCAATAGTATGTTCACTATTCATAGAATATTGGAACACAAGCATAAATCCAGCCTCACCACTACCAGGCTTTGATGATTATATATATTACTTAGCAATTATAGCAACTGTATTCTCTCTAGTAATGTATTTTAAGCAATTCTATCAAGATGGATATTTGAAAAAAGAAAATTTAAAAATAGAAGACTAGGAGAAAATTTTCTCTTAGTCTTTTTATTTACATCATTTTATTTATTGACCGATTGTCTGTTTATAATTTTTTATTTTTGAAAAATTTTACTCATAGTCTTGTAAAAATTCAGTTAATTTTGTGTAACCAACAATCTCTACTCCTGCTTTTAGGTTTTGTAAATCTTCCTCTGGCAGATATTGTGTCACAATTTCTGTATCTTCTTTTAAAGTTTTTACCCCATATTCATCAATCGTATATATTCCTATTACTCCATTATGTTCTTGTACAAAGTAGTGTTCACCACAGTTTCCACTCATCTCTTTATATAGCACTATTTCTGTAGGGGAAAATTTTTCTATTTTCCAACCTGCAAACTCTTTTTCAATATCTTCCTCTGTTTTATTGACTAAATCTTCTGGCACTTCTTCTGTTTCTCTTATTAAGTGGTCACATGCTGTATAATATATTCTTTTTGTAATAACTGCATTAGGAGAAATACTATCTTCTGTTGCAGACGTCTCTAATACATTAATAGTATTTTTATCATCCACTGCAGAATTTTCATTATATGTATTCTCCCCTGCCAATTCTTTTTCACTTAATATATCTAGACCTTCTGTTTTATTTGAATTAGAAGAATATATTGCAAATCCTATCCCTGCTGCCAATCCCAGTACAACAGCTATAACTATACAAATTATCCACTTTTTATCCATACCAATTTCATCCCTTCTTTATGTTATTATTCATAAGTAGTTCCACGTGGTAAATATATATTTTTTGCTATGTAGCCTCACGTGTCACATATATTTTTTACTCGAAAACATGGAGAGTACAAAATATATGTGACAGCAAGATGAGGCGGACTATAGATACTTATATCTACCAGCAAGATGGAACGGATTTTTAATTATTTTATATTAGTATGGTACGATTTTGGAAAATTATACAATTTTCTTATAAATACTAAAATAGAATATTACATTAATTGTTTTATTTTACTTCAATGTACCTATTTAATTTAATTCTACCTCTTCGATTTACAATAATGCTTATCTCTCCACATTCATCAGTTCTATAAATTAAATTTGTATACTGTTTTAATCTTTCAGTTACTTCATCGTTTGGATGACCAAAGTTATTATTCGCACCTACTCCAATAAATGCAATTTTAGGTTTTACTAATTCCAAAAATTCTTCTGTACTTGATGTTTTAGAGCCATGGTGAGCCACTTTTAAAATTGTTGAATTTAATTTGTTTGTGTCTTCATACATTTCACATATCCTATTTTCTGCAACTTCTTCTATATCTCCTGTGAACAACATTGAAAAGTTTTCATAATTGAATTTTGCTACAATTGAGTTATTGTTTAAAACATTGTCTTTAATTAATTCATCTTCTGGAAATAGTATTTCAATATATGAATATTTATCTATTTGGATACAATCTCCTTGCTCTACTATAGTCACTTTGATTTTTTTCTCTTTTACCAACTGATTTAGTATTTTCAAATTCTCTGAATTTTCGTCTTGTTTGGAAATAATTATATTTTTGACTCTTAAATTTTCTATGACCTTAAATAAGCCAGCAATGTGATCGCTGTCTGCATGCGAGATTAGCATATAGTCTATAGTAGTTACTCTTCTATCTAGTAAGTATGGAAGTAAAATACTCTCTCCAACATCAAAATTTCCAAATTCACTCCCTCCACCATCTATTAATATACTCTTATTTGTCGGTGTTTGTATCAATGTACAATCCCCCTGTCCCACATCTACAAAATATATTTTGAGTGGTCTTGGAATAAAACTTATGGTTGTACTTACAAATACCACTAAGACTATTGTTACAATACTTGTTGTCACCATGTTTTTTTGTTTATTATGTGCCTCTTTTTTTATTGATTTTATAAAACTCTGTATGTATTTACTCTCTTTGATAATATTTTTGATTTTATCTAAGTTATATATAACATATATAATGAAATAATATATCACACACTCTATCACATACGGAGTTTTTATATATATACTTGAGCCTGGAATTAATGAAGAAATTTCTGCAATTTTAAGCAGTATATCAAGCAGAAATCCAAGAAATATGCCTAAAAATTCAGCTAATAGTGGAAAAACAATAGAAATAAAATATACTATGAAACCAAATATTGTTACTATCTCCATAACTGGAGCTGCCAGAATGTTGGAAATCCAAAATGTAAATGATACTGTGCTAAAATTGTATGCCATTATTGGAATAATTATAAGATTTGCGGAGAGTGTGATACTGAAAGAAATAATTATGCATCTAATAATTTTGTTCTCTCCTTTGTAAAGTCCATTAGTTATTCTGTCTCCCAACAATACAATTCCAATAGTTCCGCCATATGATAACAGAAACCCTACATCAATTATTGCATATGGATTTAATAATAATATTATTAGTGATGAAAGTCCTAAGTTATTTATTGTATCTGATTTTCTATGTAGCATGCTTGCAATAAGTACTAATATTCCCATGATGCATGCTCGCATAACAGATGATGTAAATCCTGTTAATGCCATGAAAAAAAGTAGTATAACAATTGTAATTATCTTTGTTAGTTTTTTACCTGTTTTCCCAAAAAGTACAGCTAGAGCAGTTATTATGTATGTAATATGTGAGCCTGAAACAGCGAGCATATGTGTCAAATTGCTTTTCTTAAAATTATCCTCAGTTTCCTCAGAAATTGCTTCTCTATCACCTACTAAAATTCCAATACACAGTGCAGCTTCTTCTTTATTTAATATTGCGTTTATATTCTTTTTCATGTTGGTTTGTACCAGATTAATTAGTTTGCTAAATTTGTCAACTCTGTTTTCTGCTACAATTTTATAATTTTCTAAATCAACAGTTCCATATATTCCTTTGCTTTTTAAATACTGTTTATAGTCAAAACCTTTATAATTCCTGGCACTATTTGTTCTTTCGAATTCTCCTGTTAGCTCTATCTCATCTCCAAATTTTGGTACTATATCCTTTAATTTATTTTTGTTGATATTGAGAATTAATTTAGTACCTTTATACTTATCTTGATTATTAATTTCTTCTACTTTTATTGTATATGTATATTTATAATCTTTATCCTGTGGCTCTGAAATAATTATTCCTTTTACATTCACTTCATCAGAGATATCACAATATTTTTCTTCATATCTCACGTCTAAAATCTTAATATATACAGCGCCTATTAAAATGAAAGATAAAAATATAAAATGAGTAATAATTTTATGTATTCTATAATTGTTGTTTCGTTTATAATAATCACCTTTTTTATTCTTATTTATCTCGTTTTCATTACTTTGATTTTCAGAATATATAGCCTTGTTTGATGATTTACTATGTATTATCCAATAACAATTTTCTACTATAATAAAAACCACAAATAAGCTCAAGCACAAAAAGACTATACTTATTTGTAAGTATAGCCCAATTAATATTCCTATAATATACATACATGTGGCAATACAAATTGGTCTATTGATATCTGTTCATTCCTTTCTATATTGCCCCCGAATAAATTTTAACAACGCAAGACGAAGTTTATTTTTACAATACTCTTCTTGCCGCACAATACCTAGTATTATAATATTCCCCAGGTAATAAGCTGTTTATCTTTACGCAGTATCCTGATCCTGAAGATGCATGAATAAAGTTACCATCTCCTATATATATTCCACAATGTCCTATTTCGTCCATTGTTTCATAATCTAAGAAAAATACTAAATCTCCTACCTCAAGATTATTTAGCATACTAGATTTTGAAGATTTATCTACATTTATAGCTGTTCCTAATTTTGATTGTGCTTGTGCACCATGTGCCATTGAAATCCCAAAATGGTCATATACATACATTGTAAATCCTGAGCAGTCGAATCCTGAAGGACTTGCTCCTCCATATACATATGGAACACCTAGGAATTTCTTCGCATATGCAACTATTTCTTGTCCTTTATCTGAACTAGATGAACTTGTGCTTGAAGAACTAGAATTTGATGCACTTGAACTTGATGTAGTTGAGTTCGATGATGATGTGCTTGATGGTTTTGAACTAGATTTCGTTGATGAACTCGACTTGCTCTCTTCCTTCGTATTGTCATCATTTTCTTTAGACTCTCTATCTATGTCACCTCTGTTTGTTACAGATGTTCTTTCATTAGATAATAAATCTTTTGATACATACGCATTTCCCTGACTGGTCTCAACCTGATACCAATCTCCAGACTCTCCTATTACTTTCAAACTTGTATTAACATCCACAACCATTAAAATTTCCGAATCTGTACTAGCTTCTTTTCTTATATTTATTCCAGAATCATTGGTATACATTGTTCTTGCTTCAAAGTCGGATGTATTATTGTCTGATGTGTTTGTATCACTACTATCTTGATTATCTGATGTATCAGCATTATCAGAACTATTGTCATTACTATCACTAGAATTGCCATTATTACTACTTGTTTCTTGTATATTTAAAGTATCTGTCCTTACCCAACCTGAAATTGTATCAGTTTGAATATATACCCAACCATTGATTTGGTTTATAACAGTTACTTCTGTATTATTCTTTAATTTTTCTATAACACTTCCATTTATTAATGGTACTATTCTAACATCTACTTCTTGCTTTGTTGTTGCAGTTACGGGCTCACTTGATTGAGCATTTGAATTAGTATTTTCTGCTGTTTGATTATCGGTTGTAGTCTGTCCCTCTGCACTTGTTTCACTGTTACTGTTATTTGTGTTACTGTCACTATTAGTATCATTGCTATTAGTTTGGCTTTCTTGGCTACCTGAATTATTGTCAGTTTGATTGTCTTCATTGCCATTGTTGCTATTATTATCAGCATTATTTTCTTCGTTGCTATTATTTGTATCTGAAGTATTGCTATCTCCAGAATCTCCTCCAACTACCTTTGCATATTCTTTGCTTATATAGCCAGTATGTTCTCCATATTTTACTTGATACCAATCGCCTTCTTCTCCAAGTAGTTCACATTCTTCTCCTATAGAAATCAGATCTACTATATCAGACTCTGTTGTAGCTTCTGCCCTTAGATATAATGTTTCTGTCGTTATCTCTACAGTTGTTGCTTTAGCTATGTTCGTATATATAAATATCATTGCTATTGTTATCATTAGTACATATAATATTTTCTTTAATTTATGCATTGCCATTCCTCCTAAAATACGACTATAGTATATAATCAAATAGGCAAAAAGTCAATAAAAATAGCAAGGTTTTTGCAATTTCTTGCAAGCCCCCTGCTATACAATTTATTGATTATAAATATTATTCAATAACTTCTGAAACAACTCCAGAACCAACTGTCCTTCCACCCTCACGGATAGCGAATCTTAGTCCTTTTTCAATAGCTATTGGTGTGATAAGTTCAACTGTCATGTCTACATTATCACCTGGCATAACCATTTCTGTTCCAGCTGCTAATTCGATAACACCTGTAACGTCTGTTGTTCTGAAATAGAATTGTGGTCTATATCCATTGAAGAATGGTGTATGACGTCCACCCTCTTCTTTTGTTAGAACGTATACTTGTGCTTTGAATTTTGTGTGTGGGTGTATTGTTCCTGGTTTTGCTAGAACTTGACCTCTTTCGATGTCTTCTCTGTTAATACCTCTTAATAATACACCTATGTTGTCACCAGCTTCAGCTTGGTCTAGTAATTTTCTAAACATTTCTACACCAGTAACAACTGATTTTCTAGCTTCTTTAGAAAGACCTACTATTTCAACTTCATCTTGAAGTTTAACTGTTCCTCTTTCTACTCTACCTGTGGCAACTGTTCCTCTACCTGTGATTGTAAATACGTCTTCAACAGGCATTAAGAATGGTTGGTCTACTGGTCTTTCTGGTGTTGGGATGTAGCTATCTACTGCATCCATTAATTCTTTCATTGGAGCATATACTGGATCGTTAGGATCTTTTGAATCGCTCTCTAATACTTTTAATGAAGAACCTTTTATTACTGGAATTTCATCTCCTGGGAAACCATATTCTGTTAATAGGTCTCTAACTTCCATT
>CAMOBD010000042.1 GCA_946578345.1 uncultured Clostridium sp. | reverse complement strand
TATTAAAAAATTTCAAGAAATGTATTTACATTTTAGCCTAAATTATGATATAACATATATAATGTTTATGTTAATTATAGTTTGAAAAACAAGTTTTTCAAACTATATGCTATAATCGCTATTGCCCTCAAAATTCTAACGAATTTTGAGATGGCAAAATTTAACCTCTAACATTCTCGCTAATTAATAGAGGTTAATTAATAATATTTCTGTTTGAGATATAATTAGCTCGAATGGAGGTTAAATTAGATATTAATAAAAGAAGGGGTAATGACAAAAATGGAAAAACAGATTAAACAATTTTTGGATTTCTTACAAAACGAAAAAAGAGTATCAATGAACACACTACAATCATATAGTAGAGATATTCATCAATATGAAAGTTACTTAAGTCAAAACAAAATTAATTATGTTAAAGTAGATAATCAAGCAATAAATGAATATCTAAAACATTTAAAAGATGTAGGAAAAAAGACATCTACGATATCAAGAAATTTAGCTTCTATTAGATCATTTTATCAATATCTAATCAGAGTAAAAAAAGTAAAACATGACCCAACAGAAAATATACAATCACCTAAAGTTGAAAAAAGAGTTCCAAGTGTATTAACATCAGAGGAAGTAGAAAAATTATTAAGCCAACCAAAAGATGTTGATTTAAAAGGAACTAGAGATAAGGCAATGCTAGAAGTGGCTTATGCTACAGGAATGAGAGTTACAGAAATTATTTCATTAGATGTAGAAGATGTAAATCTAGAAGATGGATTTATTTCATGTAAATCAGCAAATAAGCAAAGAAATATACCTCTAGGCTCAATTTCAATAGCTGCTTTAAGAGAATACATAAATGATGCAAGACCTATAATGATAAAAGACGAAAATGAAACCGCTCTTTTCGTTAATGTAAATGGAAAAAGATTAACAAGACAAGGATTTTGGAAAATTGTTAAGTTTTATAAAGAGCAAGCTAACATATCAAAAGATATTACTCCACATATATTAAGACATTCATTTGCAACACATTTATTACAAAATGGGGCAGATTTAAAAGCAATACAAACAATGCTTGGTCATTCTGATATATCATCAACACAAGTATATACACAATTTCAAGATGCTGGATTAAAAGAAATATATAGAAAAACTCATCCAAGAGCATAAGAATAATTAAAGAACACTAATAATATGGTGTTCTTTTTCATGCCCTAAAATTTCCTCTAAAAAACACTTGACATAAGGACGGTTTAAATATAAAATATATATGTGGGAAAAAATATATTTTATATATTGAAGATATATTTATTGTACATTGAAAATTAAATAGAAAGAAAGAGGTGTAATGATTATGGAAATAGTAATCAATATCGCCGTATTTCTAATCGCAGCAGTTATATTTACTTTTGTTGGAGTATATATAAGAAAAAGAGTTGCTGAGTCTAAATTGAACAGTGCTGAAAATGAAGCAAAACAAATACTAGAAAGAGCAAAAATAGAAGCTGAAAATAGTAAGAAAGAAGAAATTTTCAAAGCTAAAGAGGAAATTTTAAGTGCGAGAAAAGATTTAGATGATGAGATTAGAGAAAGAAGAGGCGAAGTACAACAACAAGAAAGAAGATTAATTCAAAAAGAAGAAAATCTAGAGAGAAAACTAGAAAATGTAGACAAAAAGGAAAAAGACTTAATGAAAAAAGAGGAAGAACTTGAAGTTAGAAAGAATGAGCTTAAAGAAATTACAAATAGGCAAATGTCTGAACTTCAAAGAATTTCTGGTTTATCTAGAGATGAAGCTAAGAAAAAAATACTTTCTGAGTTAGAAAAAACAATGACAGCAGAAAAAGCAGCTGTAATAAGAGACTTTGAGAATAAGACAAAGGAAGAAGCTGCAAAAAGTGCTAGAGAAATAGTAGGTTATGCGATACAAAAATGCGCAGCAGACCATACATCTGAAACTACTGTATCTATAGTATCACTTCCAAATGATGATATGAAAGGAAGAATCATAGGTAGAGAAGGTAGAAATATAAAGGCTCTAGAAACTTTAACTGGAATTGATTTAATAATTGATGACACACCTGAGGCAGTAGTTATCTCAGGATTTGATCCATTAAGAAGAGAAGTAGCAAAAATAGCTCTTGAAAAATTAATTGAAGATGGAAGAATACATCCAGCTAAGATTGAAGAAATGGTAGAAAAAGCTAAAGAAGAAGTTGAAAATACCATAAAAGAAGAAGGAGAGAGAGCGGTTTTAGAAACTGGTGTCGTAGGATTACATCCAGACTTAGTTAAATTATTAGGAAAACTAAGATATAGAACAAGTTATGGACAAAATGTATTAAATCATTCGATAGAAGTTTCTAATTTAGCTAGAATAATGGCAGAAGAACTTGGATTAGACCCAAAACTTGCTAGACGTGCAGGATTGCTACATGATATAGGAAAAGCATTAGACCACGATATGGAAGGAACACATGTTGAAATTGGTGTAGAAATCTTAAAGAAATATAAAGAAAATGACAAAGTAATAAATGCTGTACAAGCACACCATGGAGATGTGGAGCCACAAACAATAGAAGCAGTATTAGTGCAAGCAGCTGACGCTATATCAGCATCAAGACCTGGAGCAAGAAGAGAGACTCTTGAAAATTACATAAAGAGACTAGAAACACTTGAAAAGATAGCAGACTCATTTGAGGGAGTTGAAAAATCTTTTGCAATACAAGCTGGTAGAGAAATAAGAATTATTGTAAAACCAGAAAAAATAACTGATGACCAAATGGTTATTATGGCAAGAGATGTTGCTAAAAAGGTTGAAGATGAAATGGAATATCCAGGACAAATAAAGGTAAATCTAGTGAGAGAGACAAGAGTTGTAGATTATGCCAAATAAATTTTGTCGCTATAGGGACAGGCCTAAAAACGACAAAAATCTCGTTTTTGGGACACATCTAAAACTAAAAGTGAAAATAAAAACCGTTATAAGTTTTATACTTATAGCGGTTTTTTGAGTGACTACTTCTATAAAACAGTAATTTTTTAACAAAACCATTTAAAAAATTTTGCTACTATGATATTATATATAATAAATTTGGGTTTATTCCTAATTTATCGTAGCGAAAGGAGAAGATTCATGAAAGTAGTTATTATAGGAGGAGTAGCAGGAGGTGCTACAACAGCTACTAGATTAAGAAGACTTGATGAAAATGCAGAGATTATAATATTGGAAAGAGGAGGATTTGTGTCTTTTGCAAATTGTGGACTTCCATATTATATAGGAGATGTAATTAAACAAAAACAAGATTTATTACTTCAAACGCCAAAATCTTTTAAAGAAAGATTTAATATAGATGTAAGAATTAAAACAGAAGCAATAAAAATAGATAGAGAAAATAAAAAAGTATTAGTTAGAGATTTATTAAACAATAAAGAATATGAAGAAAGTTATGACAAACTGGTTTTATCTCCAGGTGCAGAGCCAATAAATCCTTTCTCAAATATACAAGATAATAGAATATTTACTCTTAGAAATGTAGATGATTCTGTACAAATAAAAGAATATATTGAAGAAAATAAGCCTGAAAACATTTATATTATTGGTGGAGGATATATAGGTGTTGAAATAGCAGAAAACATTAGAGAATTTAGCAAAAATAGAGATGATAGTAGGTTGTCATTAAAAAATTCAAAAGTAGAAAATATGCTTGAGAAAGAGGAATATATTCCAAAAGTCACGATCATAGAAAGAGCATCACACCTTATACCACCACTAGATGATGATATGGCTGGATTTGTGCATAATGCGCTTGCAAAAAATAATATAAATGTGTTATTACAAACAAGCGTAAAAAGTATAGAAAGTGAAAACGGAGAACTTAGCATAAGTTTAAATGGCGCTGATGGGAAACTACATACTCAAGGAAAAGCAAAACTTAAAGCAGATTTAATTATATTATCTATGGGAGTTAGACCTGAAACCAAACTAGCAGAAGAATGTGGCTTAACACTAAATGAGAAAAAGAGTATTATTGTAGATGAGTACATGAAAACATCTGACGAAAATATTTATGCATTAGGAGATGCAGTTCAGGTTATAAATTATGTTACAAAAAAGCCAGCATATATTCCTTTAGCAGGTCCAGCAAATAGACAAGCTAGAGTAGTAGCAAATAACATTTGCGAAAAAGACGGAAAGTATAAAGGGACTATAGGAAGTAGTATTTTGAAAATTTTCCAAAACAACTTAGCAATGACCGGAATAAATGAAGCAACATGCAAAGCAAATAATATAGAATATAAAAAAATGGTAATAACACCATATTCACATGCTACATATTATCCTGATGCAACACAAATGACTATAAAAGCTATATATGAAGCAAAAACAGGCAAGATATTGGGAGCTCAAGTCTGGGGCAAAGATGGTGTAGATAAAATTACAGATATTCTAGCCACAGCAATAAGGATGGATTTAACAGCACATGATTTATCAGAACTTGAACTTTGCTATGCACCACCATTTTCATCTGCTAAAAGCCCAGTAAATATTTTAGGCAATAGCATTGAAAATGAGATGGATGGACTAGTATCCAACATATATGTAGAGAATTTAAAAACTAAGATTGAAAATGGAGAAAATCCATATATATTAGACGTAAGAACGAATGATGAATATGATAGAGGACATATGAAAAATGTTATTCATATACCTTTAGATGAGTTAAGACAAAATCTAGATAAATTAGACAAATCAAAAGAAATATACGTCCATTGCTATACTGGCCTAAGAAGCTATATTGCATGTATGATTTTGAAACAAAATGGGTATAATGTTAAAAACGTAATAGGTGGACAATATTTTATGAAAATTAATGGAATCAAGTTTGAAAAATGATGCAATTGGGGTCTGTCCCCAATTGCACAGAGAGGTGACATAAAATGAATGATTTAACTTTAGTATTAGAAGGTGGGGCTTTGAGAAGCTTATATACATCAGGGGTATTAGATGTTTTAATGAAATATAATATTGAGGCAAACTATGTATTAGGAGTTTCTGCAGGAGCTTTAACTGGGATGAATTACATATCAAAACAACAAGGAAGAAGTGCAAGAATAAACATAGAAAATTGTGATAATCCAAAATACATAGGAATAAAAGCGTTAAGAAAAGAAGGCGGAATTATTGGGTATCGTTATTTATTTGAGGATTTATCAAAAAATGATTATCCATTTGATTATGAGACCTTTAAGTTTTCAGAGCAAAAGTTTATTCCTGTTATAACAAATTGTGAAAAAGGAAAAACAGAATATGTTGAAAAAAATGATTGCAAGGATAACATATTTGATGTAGTACAAGCGTCTTCTAGCATGCCACTATGCTCAAAAATGGTAAAGATAGGCAACAATCATTATTTAGATGGAGCAGTAACAATGCCAATACCTGTTGATTGGGCGATAGAGCAAGGTCATAAAAATATTTTAGTGGTACTTACTAGGGATAGAAATTATAGGAAGCCAGAAGTTTCAAATGCAATGAAAAGAGTATATAAAAGAGTTTACCATAAATATCCAAACCTTGTAGAAAAATTATGTACAATGCCAGAAAGGTATAATAAATTAAAAGAATATATAAATGAGTTAGAAAAGCAAGGCAGAATTATGGTTATTGCACCTAAAAAGCCGGTTACAGTATCTAGGCTAGAAAAAGATAAGGAAAAATTAAAGGCATTATATGAAGATGGCAAGAGAGACATGGAGGAGAAGATTACTATGCTAGAAAAATTTATAAATCAAGAAGCATAGTAACGGCTAAGTTAGATATAATATCCAGATATTTAAAATTTATAATTATTTTAAAAAAGGAAAAGATTTATGAAATTTAAAGAAAATAAAAAAGAAATTGTGACAATTATAATTATATTTCTAATCCTTATAACCATAGGAATAGCGTATATGACCTATATGCTAGATAGAATAGAGGCAAATACAAACAATAGTATAGAAACTATTGTGAAAAATGATGCTAATAATCTAAAAACTGAAATTACTGAGCAAAAGGCAATCCTGCAGTCCATTACAAATGAGATTTTATCTGACAATATTGTAGACAGTGAAAAAATATTTGATATGTATGAAAGAAGTGACATTACAAGCAACTTCATCAGAATGGCAATAATGTATGAAGATGGAACAACAATAACAAATGATGGGTATGAGGTAGATTATTCGGATGAAATAGATAACTTTTTCTCTAATAATGAAATTCATGTTTTAGAAAACAGAACAAGTAAGATAGATAGAGAAGAGATTAATATCTATTCGCAAGCGATTAATCTGGAGAATGAAAAGATAGCAATTCTTCTAATAGTCAAAACGGATTCGTATAAAGATATTTTTTCAAATAAAATATTTGAAGGAAGAGGTTTTAGCTATATTGTTGACAATACCGGGAATATTGTTGTAAGTGCAAATATAGATAAAAATACGGGGAATTTAATAGATAATATAGAGCAAATGCTTGTAGGTAGTTCAAAAGAAAGATTTGAAAGCAATAGGAACACGATTGAAACTAATATTGCAAATGGTATTTCTGGAACAAGGACACTTCAAACTGCAGAAGGAAAATATTATATGGTATATGAGCCAATAGGAATAAATGATTGGGCGATAGTAACATTTATTCCATCAAAAGCTATTGCAGGAGAAGTAAATAATGCGCTTCTTATGACCTTCGTACTAGCGATTGTTGTAATAATAGTAATATTAGCAATTTGCATATATATTGTGATTTCGAATAATAGAAAGCAAAAGCAGTTATTTGAATATGCATATATAGATCCAGTGACTAAAAAGGGAAATATATATTATTTTAGAAAGAAAGGCCAAGAAATACTTGAAAAAGGCAAGCTTCAAGAGAGTAATGTTGCTCAATATATTGCTGTACTAGATATAAATAAATTTAAGATGATAAATAAAGCATATGGATATAAAACAGGAGATAGTATTCTTAAAGGCATTGCAGAAGAATTAGAAACTTTATTAGGTAAGGAGAGCCTAATATGTAGATATTCAAATGACTATTTTGCAATATTATTTGAATATAAAGAGGATATTCACAAGATATTAAATAAAATGGTTAGAAGTATTGAAAACTTAAAGATAGAAGATAATGTATACAATCTTTCGGTAAATATTGGTATATACCAATTAACTGAAGAAGACAGAAATATTTCAGAAGTAATGGACAAAGCAATTATTGCACATTCTGCATCAAAAGGAGATGTATTTGACAAATTCCACATATATGATAAAAAGATGGAAAGAGAACTGGAAAAAGAAAGTAGAATAGAGCATGAGATGAATAATGCATTAGAAAATAAGGAATTTAAAGTATATTACCAGCCAAAAGTAAATACAAAAACAGAGAAACTATATGGAGCAGAAGCTCTTGTTAGATGGGAACATGATGGAAATATGGTACCACCAAGTGAGTTTATACCACTATTTGAGAAAAACAAGTTCATCTTAAAATTAGATTTGTATATTTTTGAGCAAGTATGCAGTGATATGAAAATGTGGAAAGAAAAATATGGCAAAGAGCCAGTAATTTCAGTAAATGTATCAAGAGAGCACTTCTTAGATGAGCACTTTCTAGAAAAATATATGATGATAGCTGCAAAATATGGAGTGGATACTAGTAAAATAGATTTGGAAATTACAGAAAGTGCTACGATAGAAGCGGGAATAGATATTATTGAAATAATGAATAAAATGAAAAGATTAGGCTTTATTATTTCTATTGATGACTTTGGAACAGGATATTCTTCACTAAGTGCTATTCAAGACATGCCAGCAGATATATTGAAGATTGATAAGTCATTTGTAGACAGAATTGGAAAAAATGAGAAGAATATTATTGATTATATCTTAAATATAGCTAAGGAATTAAAACTTACAACTATAGCAGAAGGAGTCGAGACAAAGGAGCAACGAGATTATCTTTTAGAAAAGGGCTGTGATATAATACAAGGATATTATTATGCAAAACCTATGCCAGAAGAGAAGTTTGAGGAGTATATGGAGAAAGAATAAGAGGAAAGCAGGTAATGTTAGATAGTGATGTGGCTATGTTGTATCATTATGAAACAAAGAAAATAAATCAAAATGTAAAGAGAAATATTAAGAGATTTCCTGAAAATTTTTGCTTTCAATTAAATGAAAAGGAACTAAAAGTTTTAAGGTCACAATTTGTGACCTTAGAGAAAAAAGGTAAGGGTCAACATGGTAAATACTTGCCTTATGTCTTTACCGAGCAAGGAATTGCAATGCTTTCAGGACTTTTGAAAAATGATATAGCAGTTAAGGTTAGCATAAATATTATGAATGCTTTTGTAGAAATGCGAAAATTTATAGTAAACAATGGACAAGTAAATGCTTTGCTATTAATAAAATAGTAGATAGTAAGTTTATAGACTTTGTTGGACAAATTATTTAATAAAAGGCGGTTGCAATTTGCAACCAGTTCGAAAAATAAGATAAACTTGACCTACATTTTACTTTTTATGATATAATTGATTTCGTAAATATTATTTCAGAAAGGAATCAAAGTTTATGCAAAAAATAAATGAATTCACATACGAAATAGAAGCAAAGGATATAAAGGATAAATTTGCCAGAAGCAATAAAAATGATTAGGGAGGTTTTATATAATGAAAGAAGTAGTTTTAAAAATTAAGGGAATGCATTGCGAAGGATGCAGTACAAGATTAGAAAAGGTGCTAAACAATCAAGATGGAGTAGAAGAGGCAAAAGTTAGCTTAGAAAAGGCAGAAGCTAATATTAAATTTGATGAAACACTAACTGGTGTAGATGAACTAAAAGAAGCTATTCAAGATGCAGGCTTTGAAGCAGAATAAGTAGAAAAAAAGAACTGTCCCAAAGTGTAAAGAAACTTTGACAAAAGGGACACTCCAAAAGTGTAAAAAAACTTTGACAAAAAGGAGTGTCCCCAAGTGTAAAGGAGAGAATTAGATGAAAAAGGTTTTATTAAAGATAGATGGCATGACATGTAGTGCTTGTTCTAGTGGGCTTGAGAAGTATCTTAATAAACAGGATGGGGTTATAAATGCTACTGTTAACTTAGTAATGAATAATGCCAGTGTGGAATATGATGAGAACAAATTAGATATTCCTCAAATAGAAAAGTTCGTTCAAAAAGCTGGTTTTGAAAGTTTAGGTATTGATAATCTACAAAAAGAAGAAAAGAAAAAATCTAGGGGGAAATATAAGTTATGGGGATTTACTGCTATAGCTATACTAACATTGTATATTGCTATGGGACATATGATAGGTCTGCCAGAAGTTCCTTTTTTAAGCATGCATAATAACCCTATAAATTATACTATTGCACTCCTAATACTTAGCATTGTTTCAATTATTATGGGTAGAGATATTCTAAAAAATGGTTATAAAAACTTAATTCATAGAACTGCAAACATGGATACTTTAGTTGGATTAGGAGTTTTAAGTAGTTTCCTTTACAGCATTTATGGCACTTATATGATTTTTAAAGGACATCATGAGTATGTAGAAAATTTATATTACGAATCTGTTGTAATTATTCTTTTCTTTATTCATATTGGTAGATATGTAGAAGCACGTAATAAAGATAAGACAAAAGAGGCAATACAAAGTTTAATGATGATTACTCCTAATAAAGCAACTATTCTAAGAGATGGAAAAGAAAAGCAGGTTACACTTGATGAAATTGTTAAAGGTGATATTGTAGTATGCAAACCTGGAGAGAAGATTGCAGTTGATGGAGAAGTGACAGATGGTGTAACTCATATTGATGAGTCTTTTGTAACTGGAGAGAGCGTTCCTTCTAAAAAAGATGTTGGCAGTAAAGTGATTGCAGGTAGTATTAATTATGAAGGAACAATAAAATATAAAGCTGAAAAGATTGGTAAAGAGTCGACTGTTTCTGAGATAGTAAGAATGGTTGTTGAGGCTACAAATACTAAAGCTCCTATTGCAAAAATTGCAGATAAAATTAGTGGATATTTTGTTCCAGCAATTATTATAATAGCAATACTTTCAGCGATAGTATGGCTTATCATTGGTCAAACTTTTGCATTTGCAATAAATGTATTTATTACAGTTTTAGTTGTTGCATGTCCTTGTAGTTTAGGATTAGCAACTCCACTTGCGATAGTCGTTTCTTCAGGTGTTGCAAGTAGAGCAGGTATTCTCATTAAGAACAGCGAAAGCTTAGAAAATGCCCACAAGGTAAAGACGGTTGTGTTTGACAAGACTGGAACTCTTACAAAAGGAAAACTTAGTGTAAGTAAGATGTTTAGTTATTATAAGCTATGTGGTGTAAATGTAGATATAGATGAAGATATTATGCAAATCGTTGCAAGCATCGAAAATAAATCTGAGCATCCTATAGCAAGAGGAATAGTAAACTTTGCTACAGAAAACAATATGGAGCTTGTAGAAGTAGAGAATTTTAAGAATATTGCAGGGTTTGGTGTAAGTGCAGAGTACAATAGTACAGAGTTTTTAATTGGCAATAGCAAGTTAATGCAAGAAAATGATGTGGATATTAGTGTGGCTATAGAAGATGAGGAAGAGCTTGAAAAAGATGGGAATAGTATATTGTTTGTAGCTGAAAGTATAGCAACAAATAAAGATACTGCAAACAAGAAAGAAACAAGCAAGCAATATAAATTACTAGCTCTCATTGGAGTAAAAGATGTAATTAAGGATAATGCATACTATGTAATAGATAAATTACATAATCAAAATGTAAATGTGGTAATGCTTACTGGTGATAATGAAAAAACTGCAAAAAATATAGCAGATAAAATAGGAATAACAGAAGTTATAGCAAATGTTCTTCCAAAAGAAAAGGCAGAGAGAATAAAAGAATTAAAACAAAACGGATTAGTAATGATGTGTGGAGATGGAATAAATGATAGTGTTAGTTTAGTTACTGCTGACATTGGAGTTAGTGTTGGAAGTGGAACAGACATTGCAATGGATAGTAGCGATGTTGTGCTTATGCAAGATGATTTGGAAAAAATACCAGAACTTATGGATATTAGCAAAAGAACGATAAGAAATATTAAGCAAAATCTATTTTGGGCATTTTTCTATAATATTTGTATGATACCTATTGCTATGGGAGTATTCTCTATTTGGGGATTAACAATGAATCCAATGTTTGCATCTCTTGCAATGACTTTAAGTAGTATTACTGTTACTTTAAATAGTTTGAGATTGAGAAGATAAAAATTTATAAGTTAGTAGTTGTAAAATTACTAACTTTTAATATGATGTAATACTGTTATATTCCTACCTTAGTTCGATTTTAAAAAAAATTTACATAAATTGACTTTTGCCTACAAATTTGATACAATAATAATGTCAATATAAGAGGGAGGCGTTATGGGAAAACTAGAAAAAGAAGTAAAAATTTTAGATATAAACAAAAATGAATTAGAAAGAAAATTAGAACATTTAGGAGCAAAAAAGATAGAGGAAGGTCTGCAACAGATTTATGTATATGATTTACCATCTATATATGCAAGGTTTTATGATTGCCTTTTACAATTAAAACAAGCTAATAAACCATATGATTTAGAAATATATAGAAATAAATTACAAGGAATTTTGAGAGAAGTTGATAATTTGACATCTAGTGATGAACAAACAAGTTTACAAGGAAAATATTCAACTAAATATTTTACAGATCTGCTAGATAGAACCAATAATGGAAATTTATTAGAGGTATTTTCTCATAAAGATATTGTTGGAATAATAAAAAAATATGGTATTAATCCTAATAAATGGGTAAGAGTAAGACAAACAAATGGAAGTACAACAATAACCATAAAACACATACTTAATCCAGATATACAGAAAGATAAACCTGACACAATGCAAAGTGTTATGGAAACAGAAATGGAAGTTCCATCAATAGAAGAGGCTAATGCAATATTGGAGCAGCTAGGATTTGCTTATAGGAATTATCAAGAAAAAAATAGAGAAACATATTATGTAGACGGCGTAGAAGTTGATATTGATTCGTGGCCATTGATTCCTACATATGTAGAGATTGAAAATGATTCGCTAGAATTAATAAGAAGCACAGTTGAAAAATTGGGATTACAGAATCATGAAGTGGTTTCTTGCAATACAGCTGATGTATATAAAAAATATGGAATAGACTTATATAGATTTAGGGAATTAAGATTTTCACAATGTAAAAAAGAAGAAATAGATAGAGAGGGATAGTATGAAAAAAAATTCAGTTTGTTGGAATATAACATCTAGATGTAATGAAAATTGCCAATTCTGCTACAGAATAATGTGTAGTAAAGAAAATACATATGAGCAAAACAATAAAATTTTGGAGATATTAATAGAATTAAATATAGATAAAATAACTTGGACAGGCGGAGAATCACTATTATATCCACATCTATTTGATTTAATGAAAAAAGCACATTACAATAACATAAAAAACAATATTATAACAAATGGAAGATTATTGAATCCTAACATAATAGATGAAATTGAAGAATATACAGATTATATTACTTTTTCTCTAGATGCTTTAGATGATAATGTGAATAATTGTTTAGGAAGAGGTATAGAACATGGAAAGCATATAATAGGATTGCTGGAATATTTAAAAAATAAAAATATTATAGTAAAATTAAATTCTATAGTAACTAAGCAAAATATTAACAATATAAAAGAAGTTGCTAGTATAGTAAACAATTATAAAATACAAAGATGGAAATTATTTAAGTTTATTTCATTAAGAGGAAAATCTGTAGAAAATAAGGAAGACTTTGATGTTGAGGATGAAGTATATGAAAACTTAATGAATGAAATAAAAAAACAAAAAATAAATTGTCCGGTTGTTGAATGTAAGGAGAAAGAAATTGAAGAAAACTATTTATTAATAAATCCAATTGGAGACTTTATTGTAACTATTAATGGCGAAGATAAAGTAATATGTGATTTTAAAAAAATTGAAACAATGAAGGTAGAGGGATGTTATAATGAGTTTAGAAGAAAATTGGGACTTGTATAAGACATTTTATACAGTTGCAAAATGTAGTAGTTTTTCTAAAGCAGCAGAAAAATTATATATAACTCAACCAAGTATTAGTTATGCTATAAAACAGCTAGAAACAAATTTAGAAACAAAATTATTCTATAGAATTCCATCAGGTGTTAAATTGACATTAGAAGGAAAAGAACTATTAGATTATGTTGAAAGATCATACAATCTTTTAATTAGTGGAGAAAGAAATCTAAGAGAATCTCAAAATTTTACACATGGGAGAGTTTCTATAGGAGTTCAATCACATATAGGAAAATTTTTCTTATTTCCATTAGTTGAAAAATTTCACAAAGAATATCCTAATATAGAAATTAATATTATTAGCAGAAATACAGAACAGATGATAGAAGCTCTGGAAAACAATAATATAGATTTCATGTTAGATACTTCTCCAATAGAGTCTATTTATAATAATTTAGAAATACATCCATTATTAGATTTAGAAAATTGTTTTATTAGTAAAAATAAAACATCTAAAGAAATGTCGTTGAAAGATTTGAATGATTACAAGTTGATTTTACCTGTAAAAAGAAGTACACCAAGAAAACAGTTGGATTATATTTGTAAAAAAGTGGGTGTAGAATTAATGCCTTTCATGACAATAGAAACGACAGAAATGCTAATAGATTCAATAAAAAAAGATATGGGAATAGGATATGTTTTAAGACAGGCAGTTAATAAGGAATTACGACAAAATGAACTTTTTGAAATAAAATTAAAAGAAAAATTACCTACGTTAACATTGAACATAGTATATGTGAGTGAATATTTAACAAATATTCCACAAACATTTATAGTTAAAATTAAAAATGAATATGAAGAGTATATGAAATAAAGTCATATACTCTTTTTAGATATAGATAAAACTTATACCACTTATAAAAAATAAGTATTTGATTTTATAGAGACAGTAGTATATAAATATAGTAAATTAAAATTGAAAAAGGAGAAAACAGAATGGAATGTTTCTCAGAAGTAACGAAAATTAAAATAAAAAT
>CAMOBD010000041.1 GCA_946578345.1 uncultured Clostridium sp. | reverse complement strand
ATTGACAAAAAGGAGTGTCCCTTTTGTCAAAGTAAGTTTACATAAGAACAATAAATTTTACAAAAACTATTGCAAAATTTGTAGGATAATAGTATAATATAAAATGTATGGAAATAAATTTTCGAAAAATAATAGTAATATAAACATAAACAAAGTGCATAATATTAGTATATAGGTATACGAAGGAGAGAAAAATGGATTATTTATATATGATACAGCAGGCACTTGTGTGGCTACTAACAATATTTTGGGGATATCAATTAATTATTAGTATATGTTCGCTTGTAAAATTAAAGGATAAGCCTATATTAGAAGAAAAAACTAATAGATTTATGGCGATAATACCAGCTCATAACGAGGAAAATGTTATTGAGGCTTTAATAGAGAGCTTAAATAAACAAGATTATCCAAAAGACCATTATGATATTTACGTTATAGCAGATAACTGTACAGATAGAACTGCAGAAATCGCAAGAAATGCAGGGGCTATTGTAATGGAAAGATTTGATGAAGAACATAAAACAAAAGGATATGCGCTTCAATGGTTTTTACAACAAAAAATAGACGAAGATGCACCATATGATGCTTTCTGTATATTTGATGCTGATAATATTGTTGATAAGAACTTTTTAAAGGCTATGAATAAAAAACTATGCCAAGGTGAAGAAGTTGTACAAGGTTATAGAGATATTAAAAATCCAACAGATAGCTGGGTTTCAGCAGGTTATGCTTTATTCTATTGGACAATGAATAGATTTTATCATTTAGCAAGGTATAATTTGGGACTATCTCCATTAATAAATGGTACTGGTTTTATGGTTAAGTTTGATGTTATAAAACCAGAGGGATGGAATACAAAAACATTAACAGAGGATATAGAGTTTTCTTTGAAGAGAATTATAACAGGAAAAAGACTTGGTTGGGCAACAGATGCTATAGTATATGATGAGCAACCAGTTGGATTTAAGCAATCATGGAAACAAAGAACTAGATGGACAGTTGGTCATATACAATGTATGACTGAATATACAAAACCACTTGCATCAGCAGTAAAAGAGCATAAAACAATGATGAATTTTGATGGACTTTTGTATATACTTGGAAGTATTCCAATGTTTATACTAACACTAGTATTGTTAGTATTAAACTTTGTAATATTTGCGGCAAATGGAATGACAGCAGTAGACCTAGTAATAAACTGTTTAAGATATTTAATACCAACATTCTTATTCCCAATATTTACAGCATTGCTAATAATGATATTAGATAAAAAGCCTATCAGACCAATGATTAAAGGTTTATTATGCTATCCATTATTCTTAGGTTCATGGATTTTGATAAACTTTAAATGTTTATTCAAACGTGATACAAGTTGGGATAAGATAGAGCATGTTAGAAATGTTAAGATAAAAGATGTTGCATAGAGAAAATGCGAACGAAGGGGACACACCTACAAAAAATGTTATGAAACATTACTAGGTGTGTCCCTTTCGTTCGAAATTTCGAACAAATGCTCCGTCCCCTTTGTTCGAGAAAAAAATTTACACATTATCTTGCTACCAGCTACATAAAATGGTATAATATAAAAATGGAGAGTGAAAAAATGTTTTTTGAAAATAAAATAAAGGTATATGCTTTTGTAGGGCCATCTGGGACAGGTAAGAGCTATAGAGCACAGATGGTGGCAAATGAAAATAATATACATTATATTATCGATGATGGACTTTTAATTAATGATAATGATGTTGTAGCAGGTAATTCTGCGAAAAAAGCACCTACCAAGATAGAGACTGTAAAAAAGGCTATATTTATAGATAGAAAAGATAGAGATAATATGCGTGATGCAATTAAAAAAATTAAACCTGATGCAATATTAATTCTTGGAACATCTGATGGAATGGTTGAAAAAATAGCTGACAATCTTGGTTTACCAAAACCTGAGAAGACTATATATATAAATGAAGTGGCGACAGAAACAGAAATGGAGACTGCTAGGAGAATAAGGACTACTGAAGGTAAGCATGTTATACCAGTGCCAACTTTTGAAATAAAAAGAGATTTTGCTGGATATATCTTAGATCCACTTCAGATATTTAAATATAGAAGAAATGATAAGCCGTATATTTCAGAAAAGTCAATTATAAGGCCTACATTCAGTTATTTAGGGAAATTTACGATTTCTGATACGGTATTTAGGCAAATAGTAGAGTATATTGCTAAAAAAACAGAAGGAATACATAGAGTATCAAGAGTCAGAGTTGAAAACTCAGTAGGAGCAACAAATATTTATGTCGAAGTGTATGTGATATTTGGATATAATATAGTTAATGTTTTGAGAGCATTTAAGGAAAAGGTAAAAAAAGAAATAGAAAGATTAACGACAATGAATGTCCAAGAAGTATCGGTTTTGGCAAAGGGAATTCATATGCCAGATGATATGACGAAGAAATAAGAGTACATTTCATTTTGCTGGTAGATAAAATATATCTGCCACGTGGAATTGCTTACACGAAATATAATACAAACACGAAAGGAATGTAAATAAAATGTCATTTATAGTAGCAATAGATGGTCCCGCAGGGACAGGTAAGGGAACAGTTACAAAGATTTTAGCAAAGAAGTTTAAATTATTAAACATAGATACAGGTGCAACATACAGATGTGTAACTTTGGAAATGTTAAATAAAGGTATTAAACTAGATGAATTAGATAAAATAAAAGAAATGCTTGAAAATATCAATATAGATATGAAAATAGAAGATGATAAACAATTATTTTTCTTAGACGGAGAGAATGTAACAGAAAAGATTAGGAGTAAAGAAGTGTCAGAGCTTGTTTCTCCTGTTTCTAGTATTAAAGAAGTAAGACTTGCTATGGTTAATCTTCAAAGAAAAATGGCAGAGGGAAAAGATGTCATAATGGAAGGAAGAGATATAGGCACATATGTATTTCCTGCAGCTGATGTAAAAATATATTTAGATGCTGATTTAGAAGAAAGAGCAAAAAGAAGATTTAATCAAAACAAAGAAAAGGGCATAAATATGTCTTATGTAGAAGTTCTTGAGAACATAAAGAAAAGAGACGAAAACGACAAATCAAAAGAAATGGGAGCTTTAAAAGTTGCTAAAGATGCAGAGGTTATAGATAGTACAAGCATGAGTATTAATCAAGTTGTAAGAAAAATTAGCGAGATTATAAAAAAAAGACAAGCCGATATAAAATTGGAGCAGAAAATATACAAGCCACGTAAAGAAACTGCATGGAAGAAATTTGTAAGAAGAGTAGTAAAAATATTTTTGAGTACTTTATATAGAATTGCATATAGAGTAAAAATAACAGGGAAAGTGCCAAAAGAAGGTGCATACCTAATTTGTGGAAATCATATAAACTACTTAGATGCAGCAGCGATAGTACTCTTTAATAAAAGAAAAGTTAATTTTGTTGCTAAAGAGGATTTATTTACTCATGGAATACTATTTTGGCTAGGACATTTATTTGATGCTATTCCAATAAAAAGGAATATGCAAGACATAGACGCAATGAAAAGATGTTTAAAAGTTCTAAAAAATGGTGAACTTTTAGGAATCTTTCCAGAAGGAACTAGAAAAGGAATGGAGAAAAACATGAAAGCAAAAAATGGAGCGGCTTTCATGGCAATAAAATCAAAGGTAAAAGTTATTCCAGTTGGAATTCATGGGACTTTTAAACCATTTAGTAAGGTATATATAAATTATGGAGAGCCAATTGATGTGAGCAAATATGGCAAAGATCAACTTGATGAGGCAACAGAAGAAATTATGGAACAAATAGTTATGTTGACAAAAAAGGAAGATTAGAGTATAATGTAAAATGGACTGTTTAAATTAAAGATAGGGGTAATAAAAATGAATAACGAGAAAATAAGAAATGTAGCAATAATTGCGCACGTAGATCATGGAAAAACAACATTGGTTGATGCTTTATTGAAGCAAAGCCATGTTTTTAGAGCAAATGAGCAAGTTGATGAAAGAATAATGGACTCAAATGACCTTGAGAAAGAGAGAGGTATCACAATTCTTTCTAAGAATACATCAGTAATGTATAATGGAACAAAAATAAACATAGTAGACACACCAGGTCATGCTGACTTTGGAGGAGAAGTTGAGCGTGTACTAAAAATGGTGGATGGTGTACTTTTATTAGTTGATGCTTTTGAAGGACCAATGCCTCAAACTAGAGAAGTTCTAAAGAAATCACTTGCATTAAACCTAAAGCCAATAGTTATAATAAATAAAATAGATAGACCAGGTGCAGAGCCACTTAAGGTTGTTGACCAAGTGTTAGAGTTATTTATAGAGCTAAATGCAAATGATGAGCAATTAGATTTCCCGGTAATTTATGCATCTGCTAAGAATGGAATTGCAAAAATGCATTTAGAAGATGAGAGCGACAATGTAAACTGCATATTTGACACAATTATTAGTAACATTGAGCCACCTAAGTGCAATATTGATGGAGACATGCAAATGTTAGTATCAAATATAGATTATGATGATTATCTAGGAAGACTTGCAGTAGGAAGAGTAGAACGTGGAACTATTAAATCTGGAATGAGTGTTGCAGTATGCAAAAACGACAAAAATGAAAATGGTAAAATAGCTAAACTATTTACTTATGAAGGATTAAAAAGAGTTGAAGCAGAAGAAATTCAAGCAGGAGATATAGTATGTCTATCAGGAATTGCAGATATAAACATAGGTGATACAATTTGTGATATAAATAATCCAGAAAAAATACCATTTGTAGATATAGATGAGCCAACTGTATCTATGACATTTAGCGTAAATAATGGACCATTTGCTGGAAGAGAAGGACAATTTGTAACATCAAGACATATTCGTGATAGATTAATGAAAGAACTAGAAAGAAATGTAAGTTTACGTGTAAAAGAAACAGATTCAGCAGATAGCTTTGAAGTATGTGGACGTGGAGAATTACATTTATCAGTATTAATCGAAACAATGAGAAGAGAAGGATTTGAACTTTTAGTATCTCGTCCAAAAGTTATCTTCAAAGAGATTGATGGTGTAAAATGCGAGCCAATAGAAAGACTTGTAGTAAATGTGCCAGATGACTCAATTGGAAATGTTATAGAAAAGCTAGGAAGACGTAAAGCAGAAATGATAAACATGGAGCCAGCAGAGGCAGGACATACAAAAGTTGAATTCAAAATACCAGCAAGAGGATTAATTGGATACAGGACAGAATTCTTAACAGACACAAAAGGGGAAGGAACAATGAATAGCATATTTGATTGCTATGAGCCATTTAAAGGCGAAATCCAAGCACGTACAAGAGGAGTACTAGTTGCATTTGAGCAAGGAACATCTGTAACATATGGACTATATAACGCACAAGAAAGAGGAGAGCTATTTATTGGCGCAGGTGTAGAAGTATATGAAGGAATGATAGTTGGTATAAACTCAAGAAATGAAGATATATCAATAAATGTATGTAAAGAAAAACACTTAACAAATACAAGAGCATCAGGCTCAGATGATGCATTAAGACTAGTGCCACCAATTCAATTATCACTAGAAAAAGCAATAGAATTTATACAAGATGACGAGCTTGTTGAGGTAACACCAAAGAATATTCGTCTAAGAAAGAAAATATTGGATAGTAAGACGAGGGAGAGAGAAGCAAGAAGAAAATGAACAAGATAGAGTTAGAAAAAATAAAACAAAAAGCATTAGAGGACCACATTCCTATAATAATGGATGATACATTGGAAATTATAGAAAGAGAATTGACAAACTCAAAACCTAAAAGATTATTAGAAATAGGCACAGCAGTTGGCTATTCTGCAATATGCTTTACAGAGTTTCTTGCTGAAGATGGAGTAATAGATACAATTGAAAGAGAACACGATAGAGTTGTGCAGGCAAGAGAAAATATAAAAAAAGCAGAAGTGGAAGATAAGATTAATATC
This sequence comes from uncultured Clostridium sp., assembly GCA_946578345.1. GTDB lineage: Bacteria > Bacillota > Clostridia > TANB77 > CAG-508 > CALXVA01. The sequence continues at coordinate 8,522 of CAMOBD010000041.1, read as the reverse complement.
ATAGAGGGGGATGCTGTAGAAGTTTTACCAACTTTAGATAATAAATATGATGCTATTTTTATAGATGCCTCAAAAGGAAAATACCCATTCTTTCTAAAAGAAGCATTGAGAATGCTTGCAGATAACGGAATAATACTAGCTGACAATGTTTTATACAAGGGATATGTAATGAGCGACTATAACAAGCACAAACAACGTACTGCTGTTAGAAATTTGCGTGAGTTTTTAGCTGAATTACAACAAAATGATGAGCTAGAAACCGAGATTCTAGAAGTTGGCGATGGACTTGCAATCGCCAGAAAATGTCGTTTTAGGGACAGGCCCGTTGGCGACATTCGATGCTAAAAAATGTGGGCAGGTTGTCTTGTGACACTTGCTACTAAAAAGAACTCATAGGATAGTGATATGTTGTTTTTGCGAAAGAAATGTCGCGAAAAGGCCTGTCCCCAAAACGACAAAAAAGAAAGCCTGTAACAGTAGTTGCAGGTTTTCTCCGGAGGTTAAGAAGAGAGTTGCTTGAGAGAGTAGTTCTTTAAAGCAACTTGAAGATTTTCATCAGAAGTTTTGGGAAAGACGTAGCCTTCCTCAAGTCCTTCAGCAACTAAGCAATCTAACTTAGACATGTAAGTATCAAAACTTGCTTTGTCGCCATCATTAAGATCATTCATATACTTTAACGTGTTGTAAAGTCTTCTCCTCCAGCCGCTTTCTTCTTCGCGCCGTTCAGAATCGGCCATGTTTTCACCATATGTCCGTGCCATAATGCATACCTCCTAAAACAACATAAGTGAAAAACTTATAAATCTATTATATAACATTTTACAAGATTTGTCGAATTTTATTGCAACAAATATTTAATGCTAGATAATACAGTATCTGCAATAAGTGCAATCAAAAGTACATTTACACCTATAATTTGCACTTTATATGGTATTTTTGACAATATAATATTTATTTTTTTCTTAAAGAATGGATAAACAAAATTTATAAATAGTATTGCAATTATTCCCCAGGCAAAAGAATAGAATATGCTTATTCTACCATTTAAATTTAGAACATCTTGGGTATAATCCCACCATTTTAAGGAAAACAATGCTTCCATTCCAAAGCTAACTAAATATTCAAATACCGAGAATATAATAGCTGCATAAAAGAATAGTTTAATATTATGTCTTTTATATGTACTAAAAAACATAATTAAAATTAAAGCACCCCAACCATAGATTGGGCAAAGTGGACCAAATAGGAAACCTCTTTTAGTAAAATGTCCTAAAGAATAAAAACTGAAAGCAGTTTCTAAAAGCCACCCAATAATAGCAAATACTAAGAAATATATAAAGTATAAATATATACGTGGTAATCTCTTTTTATTTGAAACATTTTGTAAAGGATTGATTTGATTTTTCTTAGCTTGAGTATTTTTTTCTGTAGTTATAAATTCATTTGTTGGACTTTCGTTTATTTCATTCATGTTTATATAACAACCCCTTTTATAATAAATTACATATATATAATATCAAATTTATAACCAAAAGTAAATCTAATTAAGGAAAAATTAAAGGTTTTAGTTGGAATTACACTAAATTTGTAGTATAATAGAATATGTTAGGAAGTGAAACAATGAAACTAAATATAGTATTAGTAGAGCCAGAGATACCACAAAACACAGGAAATATAGCAAGAACATGTGCTGCCATTGGAGCAAAACTTCATCTAGTATATCCATTAGGATTTAGCATATCTGAAAAAGCTGTAAAAAGAGCAGGGCTAGATTATTGGGATAAGCTAGAGATTGAGGAGCATTTGTCATTTGAAAAGTTTTTAGAAAAGTATAAGCCAGAAGAAAATAATATGTTTTTTGTAACAACAAAAGGCAAGCATGTATATTGTGAGCCAGACTATGGAAAGATGGAAGAAGTATTTGCTTTATTTGGAAAGGAGACAAAAGGTCTCCCAGAAGATATACTTTTGAAATACATAGACAAAACTATTAGAATACCAATGAGACCAACACTTCGTTCACTTAATTTAGCAAATTCAGTTGCAATTGTAGCATACGATATAGTAAGGCAGGCTGAATTTAGCGGATTGGAAGAGATTAGTGGGTACTTTGATAAAAAGTGAAACAAAGGGGACGGAGCATTTGTTTCAAATTTGAAACAAGAGGGACACACTTTAACTAGGTATAATTATTAGACAAAGAGAGGAGTGTCCCTAAGTGTCAAAAAACTTTGACAAAAAGGAGTGTCCCCAAGCGTAAAAAGGAGGAAGATTATGAATAAACCAGAATTATTAGCACCAGCAGGGTCGTTTGAAAAAGCAAAAACAGCGTTTAGATATGGAGCAGATGCTGTATATTGTGGAACAGGGTCTTTATCATTAAGAAGTAGAGCAGAAGTTGATGATAATGAGCTTGCCAAAACTATTGAATATGCACATAGCATAGGGAAAAAAGTGTATGCTGCTATAAATATATATGCATGGGACGAGTTCTATGATGAAATAAAGAAACAAGCAAAAATGCTAAATGATATGAAAGTAGATGGAATTATTGCGTCTGATGGAGGAGTTATAGAAATATTAAAAGAATATGCACCAGATGTAGATATACATATAAGTACACAAGCAAATACGGTAAGTTATCATTCAGCTAATTTTTGGTACAAAAATGGAGCAAAAAGAGTAATACTTGGAAGAGAAATGAATAAAGAGCAAATAAGACAAATAATGGAAAATAAACCACAGGGGCTAGAAGTGGAAATATTCGTACATGGAGCGATTTGCTTTGGATATTCAGGAAGATGTTTCTTAAGCGACTTTTTGGCATCAAGAAGTGCAAATCTTGGGGATTGTGCTCAAAGTTGCAGATGGGCATACAATGTATATGTTGAAGAACATAACAATCCTGGAAATTTGATGCCTGTAGAATATGATGAAAAAGGTACATACATATTTTCTTCTAAGGATTTGTGCTTAATAAAAGAAATTCCAGAGATAATAGAGATGGGGATAGATAGCTTAAAAATAGAAGGAAGATTAAAAACAGAATATTACTTAGCATCTGTAGTAAATGCGTATAGAAATGCAATAGATGATTATATGAAAAATCCAAAAGAATATGATTATACAAAATATCTAAATGAACTTGAGAAGACAAAAACAAGAGGATTAACAACATTCTATTTTAATGATAGAAATAACAAAGATTTTCAAGAATATGATGGAAAGCAATATAACCCAGACTATGAATTTGGAGGAAAAGTATTAGAGTATAACGAAGATAAGTCAATTATAGAGATACGAAATAAACTTATGGTAGGAGATACAATGGAGATACAAATTCCAAACAATATAAATACATATGAGTTTAAAATAGACAAACTTTGGGACACAGAAACTGATGAAGAAGTAGAATTTGTAAATCCGGGAAAAGCAGGCCAAAGCATAAAAATGAAGTTACCAATAAAATGTGAGAATGGTTGGATATTGAGGAGAAAGAAAATGTCGCATTAGGGACAGGTCTTTTCGCGACATTTTACAAAACAGGAGAAAGCGTTATGTAAATTAACTATGCTTTCTCCAATTTTCCTGCTATCTTAAATCCGACAGCCAAAAGAATTATTGATACAAGACCAGCAAAGTCAAAAGTAAGAGGATTATACAGTACAAGTACACTTCCAAGTGTGAAACCTATGATAGAATAATAAGTTTCCATGTAAAAGTGTTTTAATAGAAGTTTTATAATTACCAAAAATACAATACACCCAAGGACTAGACCAATGCCCATTGGAATTAGAATACTTAAATTCATACTAGCTATGCTACTTAGGTAGGTTGGGTAAACACCGCATACACATCAAAATTAAGGTATTGCTTACTCCTGGAAAAACAACACCAATTGACATTAGAAAACCAGACAATATTAAAAAGGCAATAGAAAAATTATCTACAGTACCTGAAAAATTTAATTTGTTTTCTAAATATACCAAAAATACACCAATTGAAAATGAAAACAAAGCAAATAACAAGTACCTAAATTTGAAAGGATATTCTGAATTAACTTTTTTTACAAGTATAGGAATGCTACCTAAAATAAGCCCAATAAAGCAGAAACTTGTTTGTGTAGGAAAATTATCAAATAAGGCTTGTAGAATGTTTCCAAAAAGAAGTACTCCAATAATACCTCCAAAGACAATAGGAAATAAAAATAAAAAATTCTTCTTGAAATTTTTGAATAAACCAAATATTGAGTTTATAAGCTTATCATACATTCCAAATATAACACAAAGTACACCACTACTAATCCCAGGGAGAATAGCACCAGCTCCAAGTAATATGCCAATAAAGAAATTTTGGATTTTTTTCAAAAGAATCACCATTAAATTATATGTCAGAAAAAATTTGTTATGAGTAAAAAATAATACAAACCCCAAAACGATTAATTTTCTAAGGTCATGCACTTTTGCACCAATCAAACATATAATCTATGTATAAGGAAAATGAGCGTATGCTTGGGATGGAGGTTTGTATGTTTGCTACTCTTTGTGGAAGTTTAGGAGCCATAACTGTTTTAGAATTCTTAAAATCAGCTGTTTTTTTATTGGGGTATATTTCAAATAATAATTTATTTCCAGAGCCATTGTCAGCAGAAGAGGAAAGAAAATATTTAGAACTAATGAAGAGTGGAGATGAAGAGGCAAGAAACATATTAATAGAAAGAAATTTACGATTAGTGGCACATATTTGCAAAAAGTATAGTACGGCAAAAGCAGAGCAAGAGGATTTAATATCTATAGGAACAATAGGCCTTATTAAAGGCATAAATAGTTTTGAAAGTTCAAAAGGGGTGAGGCTTGCAACATATGTAGCAAGATGTATAGACAATGAAATTTTGATGCATTTAAGAAGTACAAAGAAGCTTAATGCAGAAGTGTATTTAGAAGAGCCAATAGGAAAGGATAAAGATGATAATACAGTGACGCTGCAAGAAGTATTGGAAAATGATGAAAAAAGCATTGAAGAAGAAGTGGATTTGAAATTTAAAATAAAGAAATTATATAAAAAAATGAAAGAAGTTCTAAAGGATAGAGAAAAATTTATAATAGAACTTAGATTTGGGCTAAATGGAACTAAACCTAAAACACAGCATGAGATTGCAGAAATGATGGGAATATCGCGTTCATATGTATCCAGAATAGAGACTAAGGCCATTGGCAAGTTGGCAAAGGAATTCAAAGATTGACAAAAGGGACACTCCTAAAGTGTAAAAGAAAATTGACCAAAAAGAGTGTCCTTTTTGTAAAATAATTGATTTTTATGTAAATATGGTGTAAAATATATACATAGGCAGGGCCTATAAAAAATTGAAAGGAGGAAAATTCTATGTTGAATTTTCCTGTGAACACGAAATCCCCTAGAAACCAAAATGAACGGAAGGAGTTAGATGTTGTAGAAAAGCTGATAAAAGATATGTTTCAAGCAAAGGCAAAAGCAGAAGTGGAAGGAATTGTTCCTCCTATAATTACTCCACCAATGGAGTGGATGGGACAATATCCAATAGGGCAAAAAGTATCTGAGTATGCTAAACTGCCATATGGCAGAGTAAGCACCATCGATGATGCAGGATGTGGCCCTCTGGCAGTCGAATATGCTTTGAGAATTATTGGATTACCAGTGGATTTTAAGGAAATAGTAGTCGAATGTGTAGACAAAGGCTATAGAGCATATATTTACGATGAGAATGACAATATCGTAGATGGCTCTGGAACAGAGTATGCATTGTTTGATAATTTGGCTACTAAACTAGACAGTTTGGAGCAGGTAATTGAATATCTGCAAAAAGGATGTCCTATCACTGTATTGATTGAAAACAAAATCTATCATTATGATGATTCGCGGAAAGGGAATCATTTCATAACATTGATAGGTATTGACCAGTGGCAAAACTGTATTTTTATGGATGGCAACTTGATTGTCAACAAAAGGAACCCGTTAAGAGCATTGGTTGGCAAACCGTTCAAAAAGATGGCACCAGGCTTTAGAGGAGTTTGGGCTTGGGAGAAGGAAAAAGTGCAGAGGTACCTCAAATGAGGTGCCTCTAAATAATAGGAGAAATGAATAGATTTATTTTCATTTTTTAATTGACTTTCATGAAATTAATGGTAAAATATATATAAGTAGACGAGAAAGTAAATAAGGGGGAGTAACGTAGATAATTAAATATCTATTTATGTGCTCTCCCTATTTTAAATAACAAATCAAGGGAAAATAGACCCTGTCCCAATTTTCCATAAAAGTGGAATTTGAGAGTAAGTCCCTAAATTCTCGTGAGGAGGGAAAAATATGGCATATATTGAGTTTAAGAATGTTGTAAAAGAATATAAAATGGGTGAAGTTTCAATTAAGGCTCTTGATAAGACAAATTTTGAAATAGAAAAAGGGGAGTTAGTTGTAATTGTTGGACCCAGTGGTGCTGGAAAGACTACTGCTTTAAATATATTAGGTGGAATGGATAGTGCTACATCTGGAAAAGTAGTTATAGACGGAAAAGATATTAGCAAGTTCAAGAAAAAAGAACTTACTAAGTATAGAAGAGAAGATATTGGTTTTGTATTCCAGTTTTATAATCTTGTACAAAATTTAACTGCTATTGAAAATGTCGAACTTGCAACTCAAATATGTAAAAAGCCATTAAATCCTAAAACCATATTGGAGAAAGTAGGGTTAAAAAACAGAATGAAAAACTTTCCTTCTCAGTTATCAGGTGGAGAGCAACAAAGGGTTGCAATAGCAAGAGCAATTGCTAAAAATCCTAAATTGCTTTTATGTGATGAGCCAACAGGGGCATTGGATTACAAGACTGGTAAACAAATTTTACAATTATTACAAGACACTTGCAGAAAAGAGAAAATGACTGTTATAATTATTACACATAATAGTGCTTTAACTCCAATGGCTGATAGGGTTATACACTTTAAAAATGGAACAGCTTTTGACATACAAATCAATCCAAATCCTACACCAATTTCAGAAATCGAGTGGTAGAAATGGAGTTAGTATTTAATGGCTAAAGGAAATTTTAAGTCCGCGCAGGGAGTTTATAATTAAAATCGTCGAGCGGAGCAGGGAGCTCCGTCGGGACGAAGCGAGACGATTTTAATTAAAACTACCGTTGCAGGACACATATAATTCGAAAGCCATTAAATAGTAACGGAATAAAGAGGTGAAAAAGAATGAAAACCGCACTTATTAAAGATGGGATTAAAGAAATAAAAATTTCATATAAAAGATTTTTGTCATTACTCCTTATTGTATTATTAGGTGTAGGTTTTTTTGCTGGAATAAAGGCTGCAAGCCCTGATATGAAAAACACATTGGACAAATATTTTGATGATTTAGATGTAATGGATATTCAGGTTATTTCTACAATGGGGCTAACTGAGGATGATATAAATGCAATCAAGAATGTAGAAAATGTAAATGTAGTGGAAGGTTCATATCAATCTGATGCGGTTGTTAATATTGGTGATGAGCAAGTTGTTGTTAAATTAGAGACAATAACAAATGATGTTAATAAGTTAAATCTAATAAGTGGAAGAATGCCGGAAAATGCAAATGAGTGTGTTGTAGAAGAAATGTTTTTACAAGGAACTGGACATAAAGTAGGGGATAAAGTAAAAATCGAAGTAGAGGACATTACAAATGAGGAAGGAGAAAAAGAAAAAGTTCTAAAAAACAATGAAGTGACAATAGTAGGAACAGTGGAATCTCCTATGTATGTTTCAACAGATAGAGGAAGTACAAAACTTGGTAGTGGTATGATTGATTATTATCTATATGTGCCAAAGGACAATATAAATGTTGATATGTATACAAATATTTATGTAACAGTAAATGAAGCAAAAGAATTGAATACTACAAGTGACAAATATTCTGAAACTGTTGATACTGTAGTAGACGGATTAGAAGAAATCTCGGAAGAGAGACAAGAAGCAAGGTATAACCAATTTTATGATACAGCTAATAATAAAATACAAGATGCTCAAAAGGAGTTAGATGAAGAAAAGGAAAAGGCAGAAAAAGAATTAAATGATGCAGAAAATAAATTGAATGATGCACAAAAAAAGATAAATGATGGCAAGGCAGAACTTGCAACAAATAGAGCAAATGCAAATAGTAAATTTGCTAGTGCAGAAGAGGAATTAGAAAAGGGAAAAGAAGAATTAGAACAAAAGGAAAAAGAATTTGAGACAAGTAAAAATCAAGCAAATAAGCAAATTAAGGAGTATGAAGAACAAATTACTACATTAAAGGAAACAAAGACACAGCTTAGTGCTGCAAAAAGTAATTTGACTAAATTGGAAAGCAGTGTAGAGGCATTAGAAAAACAATTAGAAAATGCTTCTACTGAAGAAAAAGAACAATTAAAAGTTCAAATAAGCGAATTAAATAAGCAAATACAAATGTTACAAACAACAATTACTACAATAGAGGAGCAACTTGAAAATCAAGGTATAAGTGAT